>NZ_RZQP01000210.1:0-11269 GCF_003998165.1 Mesorhizobium sp. M7A.F.Ca.US.007.01.2.1
GTGGGAGCCCGAATTGCCGGCTGGCTCGCTCAGGTCAATTATGGACGAGTTCGAGGCGGCAAACCCCGGAATCAAGGTGACGCTGGTCAGCGGCCCCTACGCCACCACGCGAGACCAGATCTCGGTTGGTGCTGCAACCGGAACGCTCAGCGACGTCGTCGGTCTCGACGGCGCCTGGGTGAACAATCTGAATGCGCAGGGCGCACTCGCCGACATGAATCCGATGATGGATGCGAGCGGTTTCGACAAGAGCCAGGTCGCGGATATCATCAAGGTGGACGGCAAGGCCGTGATGTTTCCCGTGGCTTCGTTCGTCTATCCGGTCTTCGTGAATTTGGACCTCGCCGCCAAGGCGGGCGTGACCAAGCTGCCGTCGACCCGTGCGGAGTTTCTCGAAGCCGCCAAGAAGATGACGCACGCCGACCAGAACCAGTATGGCTGGGTGCTGCCCCTGTCGCTGCAAACGCCATCCGGCGTCCAGAACGACATGATGTCGTGGGTTTGGGCTTCGGGCCAGTCGATGATGGCGAGCGGCAAGCCGGACCTTGAGGGCAAACCGGTGGTGGATATGCTCACTTTCGTCAAATCACTCAATGACGCCGGCACCATCTCGCCCGGCATCGCCACCAAGACCGAGCAGGAAAAGGTCGAGGAGTTCGTCAACAACCGCGTCGGGATGATGATCGACTCGCTCGCGCATGTGAACCTCATCCGCGAGCGCAATCCCGAGCTGAACTTCGACCTCATTCCGGTCCCTGTCGTGGAAAACTATACCGGCAAGCGCGGCCTTCCCTATGCCTCCTGGGGCATCGGCATCTCTGCGGCTTCGAAACATCAGGAAGAGGCCTGGAAACTCGTCCAGTATCTGATGAGTGAAAAGGTCAACGCCAAGCTCGTGTCGCTTGCAAACGCCTTCCCGGGCAACGTCAACGCCAAGCCCGATTTCGTGACCTCGGACAAGGCTTTCGGCAAGGCTTTTGAAATCTTCAAGACCGGTCATCTCGCCAATGAGTTCACGGGCCTGCCGGTGGCTGAAGACCTGATGACCCAGTTCGACGTGCAAGCCCAGAAGATGCTCGCCGGCGAGCAGTCTCCGGAACAAGCAGCCGCCGCCGCTCAGAAGGGCTGGATGGCGAAATTCTGATCGGCCTGTTCCCGTTTGCTGTCTTCGACCGGGTGACCTGACTTCGGGCAGGCCACCCGGCAACAACGGATCGGCATTCTGAGTGGACTTGTTTTTGAAAGCTTACCTTCCCTTGAAGGCGTATCCCAAGGTTGGCACATGACCCGGCAAAAGCGCTCCCACCACAAGCTCAAACGAGCGGTCGCACCCTACCTCTATCTGTCGCCCTCGCTGCTCATAATCGGGCTCCTGATGCTGCTGCCGATGGTGACGGTGATTGCCTACTCGTTCCAGAACAGCGCGGTGCTGCGTCGTGACCCATCCTTTGCCGGACTGAAGCACTACCAGGCGATCTTCGACGACCCCGTGTTCTGGGCTTCGCTGTGGCACACGCTCTACTTCACATGCATGAGTGTCATTTTCCACATGACCATCGGCATGGTCTTCGCGCTCATGCTGAACAGCGACCGCATCAATCCGACGCTGCGCAATATTCTGCGCGTGCTCTACATACTGCCCTGGCTGTTCACCGCGGTGATTATCGCCGTGATCTGGCGCCTCCTGCTTGAGCCGAACGGTGTCGTGAACAGTATTCTCATGCAAATCGGCATCATCGGTTCCAAGGTCGAATGGTTTTCCTCGCCTGAGACCGCGCTGCATGCAGTCACTTTTGCCAATATCTGGGCGGGCTACCCGCTCTTCATGGTCAGTTTGCTCGCGGGTTTGCAGGGCATTCCCAAGGATTTCTACGAGGCCGCCGATATCGACGGGGCGAAAGCCTACCAGAAGCTGATCTTCATCACCATTCCGCAGCTGATGCCGATCATCATCAGCATCTCGCTGCTCGACTTCATCTGGACCATGCAGGTCTTCCCGCTAATCTGGATAACGACGGGCGGTGGCCCGATCTACTCGACCGAGGTCCTCAGCACCTACACGTACAAGCTGGCATTTTCGAGCTACAACCTGTCGCAGGCTTCGGCCAGCGCCGTGGTCATCCTGCTGATCTCTCTCGGCCTGACGCTGTTCTATATTCGCTATCAAAAGGCTCGGTAATCACCATGAGGAAAAGGCATACGCCGAAAGACAGGCTGATCACCGTGGCGCTCCATGTAGCGCTTGCAGCGGGGCTCTTTTTCGCGGCATTCCCGATCTACTGGATGCTGAGCAGCTCGTTCAAATCGAATACCGAAATCTTTGCCCTGCCGCCAACCATCCTGCCAAAGGCGTTCACGCTGGAAGCGTATGCAGCTATTCTTGGCGACCCGGTAAAGCTGCGCTTCTTCTTCAACAGCTATTTCGTGGCGGGAGCGGTGACCGTGCTGACGGTGCTGATCGCCTTGCTGGCGGCCTACGGGTTCAGCCGCTTCAACTTCCGCGGCAAGGGCAGCCTGAACACACTCATCATCAGCACGCAGACGATTCCGCCGATCACACTTTTGATCCCCTTCTTCGGGCTTGTCGTCTCATACGGTATCTTCGACACCTACGTCGCACTGATCCTGACCTACCTGGTGTTTACGCTGCCCTACGCGATCCTGCTGATGACGGGATATCTGAACACCTTGCCCCGCGATCTCGATGAAGCCGTGGCTGTCGACGGCGGCAGCAGCTGGACCGCGCTTTGGCGGGTGATTGTCCCGATTTCACTGCCTGGTATCGTGGCGACGTCGGTCTACACCTTCCTGTTGTGCTGGAACGAATTTCTCTTTGCGCTGACGCTGACGAAATCGACGTCCATGCGAACCGTCCCGATCGGCATCCAGCTGTTGATGGGGCAGCACGCCTTCGAATGGAACCAGATGATGGCGATGAGCGTGCTCGGCTCGCTACCGCTCTTGCTCATCTACCTCGTTGCCCAGAGGTACTTCCTCGCCGGCATGACCGCGGGCTCGGTCAAGTAGGATGTTCATCCCACGGCGACGCAGGGTGGCATCAATCAATAAGCGGTATCAAGGATTGAAAGGATGAACGTGAAAGACCTCAAAGTCGGCTGCCAGACCTTCACCTGGGAAATGCTGGGAGACCGGTTCACCGGCGGCCCCGACGATCTGCTGAGGGCGATCTCTGACGGTGGCTATGCGGGCATCGAGATCACCGACACCATGATCGGACATTATGGCAACAAGCCGGAGGAGTTCGCCGCCGCGCTGAAGGCGTGGGGGCTGACGCTGGTTTCCTTCGCCTTTGGCTCGGACAGTGGCTTTACGTCGAAGGAGGAGATCGGCGACGATCTCGAGACCGCCAAACGCTGGATCGGCTTCGCGGCTGCGTTCCCGGGCGCGCTGGTCTCGATGGGCTCGGCGACGGTGGTGTCCGACGGGCCGCGCGACGAGAAGTTCGCCATCGCGGCCGAGGTCTACAACCAGGCCGGCGAGCTTGGCCGCAGGGCCGGTGTTCAGGTCGCGGTGCATCCAAGCTCGCACCACAACACGCTGCTGTTCGACCGCTCCGATTACGATGCGATCTTTGCCTTGCTCGACCCCGACCTGGTCGGCTGGGTGCCGGATACCGGCCATATACTGCGCGGCCACAAGGACATGTCCGATACGCTGCGCACCTACCGCGACCGCATCCGCTACATCCACCTCAAGGACGTCGATGCCAACGGCAGCTGGGCCATGCTCGGCAAGGGCGTCTGCGACACGCCTGTTGTCATCGAGATCGCCAACACCGCACCGCGCTTCAACGGCTGGCTGGTGCTGGAGGAAGAATCCGAAACGGCCGCCGCCGATCCCGCCGGCGCGGTCAAGACCAACCGCCAAACAATGCGCAGCTTGGGCGCCTGAAGAACGATACGATGATCAAGAAACAAGACAGACGCCTCAGGGTCGGTGTGCTCGGCTGCGGTCCCATCGCGCAGTTCGCGCATCTGCAATCCTGCGTGAAGGCTGGGAATGCCGACCTCTACGCCATCTGCGACGCGGCACCCGATCTGCTCGCCCGCATGGGCGCCACCTACGAGCCGCAAAAGATGTATGCCGACTACGACGCCATGCTCGCCGATCCCGAACTGGAAGCGGTGATCGTCGCCACGTCGGACGCCTATCACGTGCCGATGTCGATCAAGGCGCTCGATGCGGGAAAGCATGTCCTGTGCGAAAAGCCGATCGGCACCTCGGTGGAGGAAGGCGAGGCACTGGCGCAGGCGGTCAGGCGCTCGGGCAAGGTCCTGCAGGTCGGTCACATGAAGCGCTTCGACCCGGCGCTGGAGGCCGCGCGCGACTTCGTGCGCGACGAGATCGGCGAGGTGCTGGCGCTTAAGGCCTGGTACTGCGATTCCACCCATCGCTACACCAACACCGATGCCATTCAGCCGCTGCCGGTCACCAGCAAGCTGGCGAAGAAGCCGACCGGCAATCCCAAGGCTGATCTCAGGCAATATTTCATGCTGGCGCACGGCTCGCATCTCGTCGACACGGCGCGTTTCCTGTGCGGCGATATCGTTGCCGTGCGCGCCCGCCTCAATGAGAAATTCGGCGCCTATTGCTGGTTCGTCGAGACCGAGTTCGCCAGCGGCGCGCTCGGCCATCTCGACCTGACCGTTGCCGTGCGCATGGACTGGCACGAAGGTTTTCAGCTCTATGGCGAGAACGGCTCCGTCATCGCGAAAACCTTCAACCCCTGGTACTTCCGCGCCAGCGAGGTCGAGATATTTCACGAGAAGACCGCCACCGCCCACAAGCCGCTCGGCGCCGACGGCCACTTCTTCCGCCGCCAACTGGAAGGCCTAGCGGATACAGTCCTGAACGGCACGCCGATGCGCGGCGCCAATGTCGAGGACGGCATCGCCTCGATCCGCGCCATGGTCGCCATCGCGCGTTCGGTCGAGACAGGTGAACGGGTCGAACTCGCCTCGGTTTCGGGAGCGGTCTGATGCGTCTCGGCATTTTCGCCAAGACTTTTCCGGGCACTGAGCCGGCTGCCGTGCTGACGGCGGTGCGCCAGGCTGGCTATGAGACGACACAGTTCAATCTCGCCTGCGCCGGCCTGCCGTCGATGCCGGATGTCGTGCCGGCGGAAGCAGTCACTTCCATCCGCGCCGCAGCACAATCGACCGGGGTTGCACTCGCTGCACTGTCGGGCACCTACAACATGGCGCATCCCGACAAGGCCGTCCGCGACGGTGGCCTCAGGCGTCTCGCGGCCGTCATCAATGCTGCTGCTGCCCTCGACATTCCGCTGGTGACGCTCTGCACCGGCTCGCGCAATGCCGCCGATCAATGGGCGTATCATCCCGACAATAGCACGCCGGCCGCCTGGTCCGACATGGCCGCCGAGATGGAGAAAGCGCTGGCGCTTGCCGAAGACGCCGGCGTCGATCTCGGCATCGAGCCCGAGCAGGCCAACATCGTCACCTCGGCCAGGGACGCGACCAGGCTGATCGCCGAAATGGGATCGAAGCATCTGAAGATCGTACTCGATCCGGCGAACCTGTTCGAGCACGCGACGCCACACGAAGCGCGCGCCATCGTCGCCGCCGCGATCGACGAGGCTGCCGGCCATATCGCCATGGCGCACGCCAAGGATCGCTCTGGTGACGGCCGCTTTGCCACCGCTGGACAAGGCATCGTCGATTTTCCGCATTTTGTTTCACGGCTGAAGGCAGCGGGCTTCGACGGATCGCTCGTCACCCACGGGCTGTCCGCCGATGAAGCCCCCGGCGTCGCAGCCTTTCTGCGGGGACTCCTCTGATGGGCGCCGCGCCGGCGATCCTGCTTCGCGACGATGCATCGCTTCGTGTCTTCGACACGGGGCAGGGCAGGCCTCCCGTCGTCTTCCAGCATGGCCTCGGCGGTGATGCGGCACAAGTGGCGCAGAACTTTCCCGATGGCCCTTCATACCGCCGGCTGACCGTCGAATGCCGAGCGCAGGGCGGGTCCGACGCCGGCAGCAATCGCCCGTTTTCGATCGCGATGTTCGCCGACGACGTGCTGGCCGCCGCAGATGCGGTCGGCCTCGACCGTTTCGTCGCCGGCGGCATCTCGATGGGCGCGGCCATCGCCTTGCGGCTTGCGGCCCGGCACCCGGATAGGGTCACAGGTCTCGTGCTTGTTCGCCCTGCCTGGGCTTTCGACGCGGCACCGCAAAACATGCGCCCTTACGTGGAAGTGGCGGAGCTCATCCTCAGCCGTCCGCTGGATGACGCGCGCGATGCCTTCGCGGCCTCCGCGACTGCCACATGGTTTCGCACCGAAGCGCCGGACAATCTCGCGTCCTTGCTTGGCTTTTTTGCGCGCGAGAACGCGAATGTTTTCGCCGAGGTGATGCGAGCAATCGCAAACGATGGGGCCGGCGTGACGCGGGCAGCGGCCGCCGGCCTCGCGCTCCCGACACTCGTCATTGGCAGCGGCATCGATCTCGTCCATCCGCTGGCCACCGCGCGCAGCCTTGCAGACACCATCCCCAATGCCGCCTTTGTCGAGGTGACGCCGAAGGCCACCGACAAGGAGCGTCATTTCGCCGAAATCCGCGCCGCCATCGGCAGCTTTCTCAACACAAATTTTGACAAGCAGGACCAATCATGATCTCGAAATCTCTCTCCGGCCCGGCCGCCATCGCCGAACTGCCACGCGATCGCATGATCGCCGAATTCTCGCTCTGGTCTGCCAATCTTGCCAATTTCGAGAACGACTTGAAGCGCATCGAACCCTATGTCGATCTTCATCATATCGATGTGGCGGACGGTCATTTCGCCCCGTCCTTCCTGTTCTTCCCCGACCTCGTCGCCCGCATCGCAGGGCTGACGGCCAAGCCCATCCATGTCCACCTGATGGTCGATGAAGCAATCGTCGAGGCGCAGACGCGCCAGTTCATCGAAGCCGGCGCCGACATGATCAGCGTCCATGCCGAGAATGGCGAAGCGGGATTGCGCGCCGTGCGGCTGGCGCGGGAGCTCGGCGCCGAGGCGGGCGTCGTGCTCAGGCTGGAGACGCCTGTGGAAGCGGTGACGGCCTTCGTCCCGGAAGTCGCCTTCGTAACGCTTCTTGGAACCGCAATCGGCGTCAAGGGACAGAGCCTGTCGGACAAGGCCTGCGACAGGCTGGGCGCTACCCGCGCCATCCTGAGAAAGGCCGGCCGCGAGGCGCACGTGGTTCTGGCGGCCGACGGCGGCATCCGCCACGAGACCGTGCCGCTGCTGCGTGCCGCCGGGGCCGAAACCGTGGTTCTCGGTTCGCTCGCCTTCGGTGACAAGGACCTCGCCGGCCGCATCGGCTGGCTGCACGGCTTGAAGGTCGCGGCATGACAACGGAAGCCGCCCTTGCGATCGATCTTGGCGGGACGGAGCTTCGCGCCGCCTTGGTCGACCGCGAAGGCAAGATCCTGGCATTCGCGGCGGTGCCGACGCAGGCGCAGGCCGGTCCAGACGTGGTGATCGGCCAGATCGAGGCGCTGGCGGCGACCGTCCATGCCGAAGCCCCGGCACTGTCGGTCGTCGGCGTCGGTGTCGGTGCGCCGGGACCGCTTGATCCGCTGGCCGGCATCGCCGTCGGCCCGCCGACACTCACCGGCTGGCTGGATGTACCGCTTGCCGACATCCTCGAGCGGCGGCTCGGCCTGCCGGTCCGTCTGGAGAACGACGCCAATGCCGCGGCGCTCGGCGAATGGCGCTTCGGCGCCGGCCATGGCGCTCGCTCGCTGGTCTTTGTCACGGTGTCGACCGGCATCGGCGGCGGTGTCGTCGTCGATGGGCGCATCCTGCATGGCCGCCGTGGCCTTGCCGCCGAGATCGGTCACATGACCATCACCAATGAGGGCGAGCGTTGCGTGTGCGGCGTCATCGGCTGCTTCGAGGCCATCGCTTCGGGAACCGCGCTCGGCCGCCGCGCCACCGCCGCCACGGCGGCCGGCGACGGCTCTGCCTTGCGGCGCCTGTCAGCGGATGCGGAGGTGACCGGCCGCCACGTCGTCGAGGCGGCACGGCTGCGCGACGATCTTGCCTCGGCCTTGCTGGACGAGGAAGCCCGCTGGCTGGGCGTCGGCTTCACCAACCTGTTACATCTCTATTCGCCCGATGTGCTGGTCGTCGGCGGCGGCATCGCCAATGGGCTCGACCTGATGGCGCCGACCATCGAGGCAACCATCAGGCAGCGGGCCATGCGCGCCTATCGCGACGTACCGGTCGTTCCAGCACAGCTCGGCCGCCATGCTGGGCTCGTCGGCGCCGCCAGCCTTGTGCTGTTCGACGACGAGGGCACTTTGGCAGCCCGCATGCCTATCGGCCCAAGCACATATCCGGACACACCACTGAGCAAGATCGGCACCGTCTGACGTGCGACTGCATGACAAAGGCCGGAGGCAGCATGCCTCCGGCCTTTTACGCATAAGCCACGCGTGGTTACTCGGCGGGGACGACATCCGCCGGCAGGCTGTCATCAGCCGTGCCCGCCAGCGCCCTCGCCAGCTTGGCCTCGTCGAGTTCGCCTTCCCAGCGCGCCACCACCAGCGTGGCGACGGCATTGCCAACGAAGTTGGTCAGCGCCCGGCATTCCGACATGAAGCGGTCGACGCCGAGGATCAGCGCCATACCGGCGACCGGCACCGCCGGAACCACCGACAGCGTGGCGGCAAGGGTGATGAAGCCCGCTCCGGTGATGCCGGCGGCACCCTTGGACGAGAGCATGGCCACCAGCAGCAGCAGGATCTGGTCACCCATCGACAGGTGGATGTTGGTCGCCTGCGCGATGAACAGCGCCGCCAGCGTCATGTAGATGTTGGTGCCGTCGAGGTTGAAGGAATAGCCGGTCGGTATGACCAGGCCGACCACCGAGCGCTTGGCGCCGGCCTTCTCCATCTTTTCCATCAGCGAGGGCAGGGCGGCCTCCGACGAGGAGGTGCCCAGCACCAAAAGCAGCTCTTCCTTGATGTAGCGGATCAGCGACAGGATGGAGAATCCGTTGTAGCGGCAGACCGCACCCAGCACGATGAACACGAACAGGAACGACGTCACGTAGAAGGTGCCGACCAGCATGGCGAGATTGATGACCGCGCCGATGCCGTATTTGCCGATGGTGAAGGCCATGGCGCCGAAGGCACCGATGGGGGCGGCCTTCATCAGCACGCTGACCAGCTTGAAGATCGGCGTCGTCAGTGCCTGCAGGAAGTTGAGCACGGGCATGCCCTTCTCGCCGACCAGCGCCAGCGCGATGCCGAACAGCACCGAGAAGAACAGCACCTGCAGGATGTCGCCGTCGGCGAAGGCGCCGACGATGGTCGACGGGATGATGTTCATCAGGAACCCGGTGACCGACTGATCGTGCGCCTTGGCGGCATAGGTGTTGACGGTCGAGGCGTCGAGCGTCGCCGGGTCGATGTTGAAGCCGGCGCCCGGCTGCACGACATTGGCGACGACAAGGCCGATGATCAGCGCCAACGTCGAAAAGGTGAGGAAATAGAGCATCGCCTTGCCGGCAACACGCCCGACCTTCTGCAGGTCGCTCATGCCGGCAATGCCCGTTGTCACGGTCAGGAAGATGACCGGGGCGATGATCATCTTGACCAGCTTGATGAAGGCGTCGCCGAGCGGCTTCATGCTCTCGCCGACCGACGGATAGAAATGGCCGAGCAGGATGCCGACGGTGATCGCGACGAGCACCTGCACGTAGAGTTGGGCATAGAAAGGCTTGCGCTGCGCGGCAAGCGCGCCTGATTGGTCTGCGATGTGCATCGAACTCTCCCTGGCCGGATGGGCGAAAACGGATCGCCTGCGTGACTTCTCCCATCGCGGCGCTCCGGTCGCACGCCGCTGAAAACAGTTTTGCAAGCGTCGTGCCAGATCGGGGAAAGGCCGGAATCGCGGATTTCCGCCTTTGTCAAAGGTCGCGCGGACAATACTTGTGCGGATTTCCGCACAAGTGGCGTTTGCCTGGGCGGATTTTCGCATTACACTGACCGGAAAGCCGCGAAGAAAAGGGAGAGAGCAGACGCCGCAGGCAGACACCGATAGCGAATCCCAAGGGTTTACCGGCCGTGAGTTGCTGCGCGAGGCGGTGGCCCGGCTGCGCGATGGCCGCTGGCTTGCCGTGGTCGTCGCCCTTGCCGTCCTGGCTGGCGCGATCGCCATCGCCGGGCGCATCGCCTCCGGCCAGGCGGCCGACAATCTGCGCGACACAGCACTTGCCGCTCTGCCGCTGGCGGCGGGAACGCTGACCGGCGAAATCGAAAAGCAGCGCCTGGTTCCCTTGGTGCTGGCCCGCGACGATGCTGTGCGGGGCGCGCTGCGCCGGGCCGGGAAGATGCAAGAAGCGGCCCTCAACGACAAGCTCAAGGCGATTGCCGGCGATGCCTCGGCCTCCGCCATCTATGTCATCGATACGGCAGGCATCGCCATATCAGCCAGCAATGCCGGCGAACCGACCAGCTTTGTCGGCATCGACTATAATTTCCGGCACTATTTTCAGGAGGCGATGGCGAAAGGTGCTGCCAGCCAATATGGCCTCGGCACGATCAGCGGACGGCCGGGACTCTACCTTTCGAGCCGCGTCGACGATAACGGCAAGCCGCTTGGCGTTGCGGTGTTGAAGGTCGAGCTCGACGGCGTCGAGGCAAATTGGCGTTCCAGCGGTTTCCTTGTCTTTGTCACCGATGAACGAGGCGTCGTGCTGGCCACCAGCCAGCCCGACTGGCGGTTTCGTGCGCTGGCACCACTGTCGGCCGAGGACGTGGCCGCCGCCCATGAGCAACTGCAATTGGCCGATGCTGCCTTCGAGCCGCTGCCGTTCAGACGCGGCGCCGGCGATGGCCTGGCGACGATCGACAACGCCGGAAAACCACGCCAGTTCGTCGAGGTGGTGCAGGATTTGCCCGGTGCAGTCCCAGGCTGGCGTCTGTGGCTGCTGACGCCCGCCGACGCTGCTCTCTCCTCGGCCGCCAATACGGCGCGCCTGACCACGCTCCTGGGCTTGCTGCTTCTAGGCTTGATTGCCTACGTGCTGACCCGGCGCCGGCGAACGCGCAGGCTGCGGCAGGAAGCGCTGGCGCGCATGAATGCCGAGCTCGAAAGCCGGGTCAGCACGCGAACGGCCGAGCTGACGCGCTCCAACACCGCACTTGCCGGCGAAATCACCGAGCGCGAGAATGCCGAAGCCAAGGTCCGCCGACTGCGCGACGATCTCGCCCAGGCCAACCGGCTTTCCATCCTCCGCC
>NZ_RZQP01000211.1:0-11136 GCF_003998165.1 Mesorhizobium sp. M7A.F.Ca.US.007.01.2.1
GGCCCATGAGGGGCTCGACGCGCGCCTTGCCATGCATGGCCCGACCGCGGGCTATACGGTCGAGCAATACCGCGAGCGGTTGAACTTCGAGCTTGGCATCATCACCAAGATGAAGTTTCCCGGCTACTTCCTGATCGTTGCCGACTTCATCAAATGGGCCAAGGCGCAAGGAATTCCGGTCGGGCCTGGCCGCGGTTCGGGCGCAGGCTCGCTGGTCGCCTATTCGACCACCATCACCGACATTGATCCGCTGCGCTTCTCGCTGCTGTTCGAGCGCTTTCTCAATCCCGACCGCGTGTCGATGCCCGACTTCGACATCGACTTCTGCCAGGATCGGCGCGAGGAGGTCATCCGCTACGTCCAGCAGAAATACGGCCGCGACCAGGTCGGCCAGATCATTACCTTCGGTACGCTGCAGGCGCGCGCCGTGCTGCGCGACGTCGGCCGCGTCCTGCAGATGCCCTATGGCCAGGTCGACAAGCTCTCCAAGATGGTGCCGCAGAATCCGGCCAATCCGGTCAAGCTCGCCGACGCCATCGCCAACGAGCCACGTTTTGCCGAAGAGGCCGAGAGGGAGCCGATCGTCCAGACGCTGCTCGACATGGCGCAGAAGCTGGAAGGCCTCTACCGCCATGCCTCGACGCACGCCGCCGGCATCGTCATCGGCGACCGGCCGCTCTCGGAGCTGGTGCCGATGTACCGCGATCCGCGCTCGGACATGCCCGTCACCCAGTTCAACATGAAATATGTCGAGCAGGCCGGACTGGTGAAGTTCGACTTCCTCGGCCTGAAGACGCTGACCGTGCTGGAGACGGCGGTGAAGCTGATCCGCCGGCGCGGCATCGAGATCGACCTGGCAACCATCCCGCTCGACGATCCCGAGACCTACGCCATGCTGTCGCGCGGCGAAGTGGTCGGCGTGTTCCAGGTGGAAAGTGCCGGCATGCGCAAGGCGCTGATCGGCATGCGGCCCGACTGCATCGAGGACATCATCGCGCTGGTCGCACTGTATCGACCCGGCCCGATGGAAAACATCCCGACCTACAACGCCCGCAAGCATGGCGAGGAGGAGATGGCCTCGATCCATCCCAAGATCGACCATCTGGTGAAGGAGACGCAAGGCGTCATCGTCTACCAGGAACAGGTGATGCAGATCGCGCAGGAGTTGTCCGGCTACTCGCTCGGCGAAGCCGATCTGCTGCGCCGCGCCATGGGCAAGAAGATTCGCGCCGAGATGGACAAGCAGCGCGAGCGCTTCGTCTCCGGCGCGGTCGAGCGTGGCGTCGGCAAGCCGCAAGCCGACTTCATTTTCGACCTGCTGGCCAAGTTCGCCGACTATGGTTTCAACAAATCGCACGCCGCCGCCTATGCGGTGGTTTCATACCAGACCGCCTATCTCAAGGCGCATTATCCGGTCGAGTTCCTGGCGGCGTCGATGACGCTCGATATGGGCAACACCGACAAGCTCGCCGATTTCCGCCAGGACGCGCTGCGCCTCGGCATCGAGGTTCTCGCGCCGTCGGTGACATCGAGCTTTCGCCCCTTCGAGGTCGGCGAGAACCGCATCTACTATTCGCTGGCAGCGCTCAAGGGCGTCGGCGACGCGGCGGTCGAGCACATCGTTGCCCAGCGTGGCGAAAAGCCGTTCAAGAACCTCGCCGATTTCTGCGAGCGGGTCGATCCCAAGATCGTCGGCAAGCGCGTCTTCGAAAGCCTGATCATGGCCGGCGCGCTCGACTGCTTCGGCCACGACCGCGCGTCGATGATGGCGGGCGTGGAACGCATGATGGGACTGGCGTCGCTGGCGCAGCAGAACGCGGTTTCCGGACAGCACGACATCTTCGGCGCCTCGCTCGGCGCCCAGTCGCAGGCACTCAATCTGCCGGCGACAGAGCCGTGGCTCGCCGCCGACCGGCTGCATCGTGAATTCCAGGTGGTCGGCTTCTACCTCTCGGCCCACCCGCTCGACGAGTACAAGGCGGCCCTGCAGAAGATGCGGGTGCAGACGTGGGCCGAGTTCTCGGCGGCCGTCAAACGCGGTGCCGCCGCCGGCCGTCTGGCCGGCACGGTAACATCCAAACAGGAACGCAAGACGCGCACCGGCAACAAGATGGGCGTCATCGCCTTTTCGGATACGTCAGGCCAGTACGAAGCCGTGCTGTTTTCGGAAGGACTGGCACAGTATCGCGACCTGCTCGAGGCCGGCCGCTCCGTCGTCATCACCGTTGCGGCCGAGGACAGGCCGGAAGGCGTCAATCTGCGCATCAACTCGGTGCAGTCGCTGGAGGATGAGGCAAGTCGCATCCAGAAGGCGCTACGTATCTTCGTGCGCAACGCCACGCCGATCAACACGCTGGCCGGCCAACTGACCGTCAGGGGCGAAGGCCAGGTCAGTTTCGTGCTGATCAAGGAAGAAGGCGAGGGTGAAATCGAGATAGAGCTGCCGAACCGCTACCGTATCTCGCCGCAGATCGCCTCGGCGATGCGCGCGGTGCCGGGCGTGGTCGAAGTGGAATTGGTGTGACCCCCGCTCTTTTCGGGGCGCGGCAATCAGCCGGGCGGTCGCTGCCGCCAACGCCGGCGCGGTCAGCATGAAGCCGGCGCAGAGGAATGGGTCGCAGGCGGTTTCAGTCTTGGCGCGGCTGCGTGACCGGCTGCGCAGGCTTTATCATGGGCGCACGCCGGCCGCTTTCCGGTTCCAGCTGGTGGCCGTCGTCATCGACCTCGCCATCATCGCCTTCTTCATCGCGACGCCGGTTCTCCAGGACAAGCCGTCATTCCTCTGGCTCGACTATTCGGCGGCCGCGCTGGTTGCCGCGGACCTCGCTGCCCGCCTGCTTGCCTCCAAGAACATGCTGCGGCTGATGAAGCAGCCGACGTCGTGGGTCGATGTCTTCATCCTCTTGACGCTGCTGATGCCAACGGCGTTCGCCAATCTCGCCTTCCTGCGCATCCTGCGGCTGTGGTCGCTGTCACGCAGCGGTTCGCTCTGGCGGCATTTCGAGATGCGAGGACTGCGGCCGTGGCGAGAGGCCAGCCACGCGGTCATCAACCTTTTGACCTTCCTGTTCGTCATCACCGGCTTCGTCTACACGTTCTTCTTTCGCACTGGCGCTGGCCTGGAAAACTATATCGACGCGCTTTATTTCACTGTCGCCACGGTGACGACGACCGGCTTCGGCGACATCGTGCTGCCGGGCATGGCCGGCAAGCTGACGGCAATCGTCACCATGATCATCGGCATATCGCTGTTTGTCAGACTGGCTCAGGCGATCTTCCGGCCAGCCAAGGTGTTGTTTCCCTGTCCGCAGTGCGGCTTGCGGCGGCACGAGCCGGACGCCGTGCATTGCAAGGCCTGCGGCCATCTTCTCAACATACCCGACGAAGGGAACTGACGGCCGGCGGGACTACGACGCCGCCACTTCGGCCGGCTTTATCTGCCTGCGCTGCAGATTGAGCAGATTGCCCATCAGGATCAGCAGCGCGCCGCCGGCGGTGAAGGCGTCGATCTGCTCGCTATAGAGCAGCCAGCCGATCAGTGCCGATAGCGGCACGCGTAGAAAATCCATCGGCGAGACGATGGTCGCGTCGGCATAGCCAAGCGCTCGGGCCATACAGAAATGCGACGACATGCCGGTGAAGGCGATCAGCACGATCCATGGCCATAGCTCCAGTGGCGGGTTGCGCCACGTATAGAGCGCCGGGATGAGACCGACCACCGACTGGACAATCAGCATCCAGCAGATGATGCGTACGACGCTGTCCGTCCGGGTCAGCGACTTGACGGTGACCACCGAGATGCCGAAGCAGGCCGCGGCGCCCAGCACGACGAGATGTCCAGGATCGACCGAGCCGACACCGGGGCGCACGATGATCACCACGCCGATCAGCCCCAGCGCGATCGCTGCCAACTTGGGCCGGTTCAGCCTTTCGCCCAGAAAGATCACCGCCAGGATAGCTGTCCAGATCGGAGTGGTGAATTCGATCGAGATCAACACGGCCAGCGGAATCAAGGTGAGGGCGTAGAGCCATGCCGCCTGGCCCGTGTAATGGATGACGTTGCGGGCGATATGGGCAACCGGGCGCTGCGTGCGCATGGCTTGAAAGCCGCCACTCATCATCACCAGCGGCAGCAGGATGAAGAAGCCGATCACGGAGCGCAACTCCAGCACTTGGAAGACGTTGAGCTCCGCTGTCGTGGCCCGGCCGGCGACCGTCATGCCAAGGAACGAGGCGATAGACAGCGCCATCCAGAACGCGGCCTTGGGGATCGAGGGGGTGGGTGCCATTCGCGCTATGTCGCAGGCCAGCACCTCTGCCGCAACCGCTAGCCAAGGCATTCTTCTGGGCCAGTCGCGACTGGCTCGATGTTGTAAAACAGTCATGTGGCGGACGGAACCTGAAACGGTAGGTGGCGTTGAGTCCCGATGGTCAGCCGTGCTCGTGGATCGCCCCGCCTTTTTTCGAAAACGACAAGGAGAGCTTCGATGAGATCCTTCGCGCAATTCGCGCTTACCGGCGGTCTATTGGTTGCGGCAGGCGCAGCACATGCCGACGAGACCCAATTTCTCCAGTCGTTCAAGGGCAATTTCGCCGGCAAGGGCACTGTCCAGGTAACCACGGATGCTCCGAACGTCAGCGTATCGTGCAGCTTCAAGTCGAATGCGACCTCAACCTCGCTATCGCTGGATGGAAATTGCCGCGGTCTCATTGTGGTGTCGCGGGCCATCAGCGCCAATCTGAAAGTTACAGGTGCCAAATACAGCGGCACCTATGTCGGCTCTCGCACGGGACCGGCGCAACTCAACGGCAGCCGTTCGGGCAATGCGATCAACCTGGGCATTCGCTGGGCCAAGGAGGTCAATGGCGACCGAAGGGCGCAGATGAAGGTCGAGAAACGCGGCGAGAACGGCATGCGGCTGACCGTCATCGACACCGACCCGAAAACCGGCAAGAGCGTGGTGACGAGCAGGATAGACTTGCAGCGCACCTAATCTTCGAGCGGCTCCGGCGGATGGGCATCGCGGCCCTTGCCGAATGTGTAGCCGGTTTCCACCGCTTTGCGGCCGAACTTGTCGCGCAAGGCATCGATGGCGCCTTCAGCCATGGCGCGCTTGCGCGACTGGATGTCGACCAGATCGGGCGGGTCGGCCTTGTCGTCGTCCGAGAGGTCGCTGACGCCGATGCCGAGCAGCCGATACTTCGTGCCGTCGGTTTCCTTGCGCAGAAGCTCCACCCCAGTCTGAAAGATGCGGTCGGCGAGCCGGGTCGGGTCGCCGAGCTGGCGATTGCGCGTGCGCAGCTTGAAATCCTGGCTCTTCAGTTTCAGCACCACGGTGCGCCCGGCAATGCCTGACTTTTTCAGCCGTGCCGAAACCTTTTCCGAAAGACCCCTGAGAACCGCGATCAGTTCCTCCAGCGACGCGATGTCGGTGTCGAAGGTGGTTTCGGCCGACACGCTCTTGGCGTCCTGATCGGGATCGACGCGGCGGACATCCTCGCCGCGCGAAAGGTGGTAGAGCCGGTCGCCCATCGTGCCATAGCGGCGCATGAGGTCGCCGCGATCCATCTGCTGCAGCTGGCCGATGGTGCGGATGCCGTCACGCTCCAGCGTTGCGTTGAACGCCTTGCCGACACCCCAGATCATGGTCACCGGCTGCGCCGCCAGGAAGCCGACCGCCTCGGCTTCGCCGATGACCGAGAAGCCGCGCGGTTTACGGAAGTCCGACGCTATCTTGGCGAGGAACTTGCAGTAGGACAGGCCGGCCGAAACGGTGATGCCGATCTCCTTCTCGACCGCCAGCGCAAAGCGCGCCAGCACCACAGCGGGTGGCAGGCCGTGCAGTCGTTCGGTGCCGGCGAGGTCGAGAAACGCCTCGTCGATCGACAGTGGCTCGACCAGCGGCGTCAGCGCCTGCATCATGGCGCGCACTTCGCGGCCGACGCGGACGTATTTTTCCATGTTGGGGCTGATGACCACCGCCTCCGGGCAGGCTTCGAGCGCCTTGAACATCGGCATGGCCGAGCGGACGCCCTGGATGCGGGCGATGTAGCAGGCGGTGGAGACCACGCCGCGCTTGCCGCCGCCGATGATCAACGGTTTGTCCTTGAGCGCCGGATTGTCGCGCTTTTCGATTGCCGCATAGAAGGCGTCGCAATCGATATGGGCCAGATGCAGCCGGTAAAGCTCGGGATGACGCGCAAGCCGGGGGCTGCCGCAGCGCTCGCAGCGGCGCGTCTGGCTGCGCTGAAGCATCAGGCAGTCGCGGCAAAAACCGTGATCGGGATTGTTGACAGGGGCCGCCATCGCTGCGAACATAAAGAGAACAGAGGCAATGGTACGACAGTGCAAGGCCAGCGACAAGGCTGGCCTGGGGAGAACGCATGAGCACGACCATAGCGCCGCTTGCGCCCGAGCTTTGGGCTGAATTCGAGGACCTCTTCGGCAAGCAAGGTGCCTGCTACGGTTGCTGGTGCACGCATTTCCGGCTGGCGCCGGCGACGCGCCGCGAGAGCAGCCGGGAACGCAACAAGGACCACATCAAGGCACGCATCGAGGCCGGCCCGCCGCCGGGCCTGCTGGCATTCGAGGACGGTCAGGCGGTTGGCTGGATGCAGATCGGACCGCGCGCCGACGTGCCCGAGTGGAACAACCAGGGCAGGGGGTCGGCACCGGTCGATCCTGCCGACGCCACGGATCCGGCCGTCTGGGCGATCTCCTGCTTCTTCATCCGCGGCAAGGCGCGCGGCAGGGGCATCACGCATCGCCTCGTCGAAGGCGGCATCGATTTTGCCCGCCAGAACGGTGCACGGCTGCTCGAGGCTTGTCCGATAGATCTGTCTCGCGATTCGCGTTCGATCGGCCTGTTCGTCGGCTCGTCGCGGGTCTTCGAGAAGGCTGGTTTCGAGAGGCTGTTGGAACGCAAGGCCGGTCGGCCGCTGATGCGGCTGGTGCTTTGATCGAGATTGCCTGCCCGGATGCCGTTGTCGATCTCACCTTGCGGTTGCAGCGGTAATTTCATACCAGACGGACAAAGCCTTTCTTCTCGGTCAAACGGAGAATTCGCGTGAACCGTGCCCTGCCATTCGTGTTCCTTCTTGCGTTGAGTGCCCCTGCTCTCAGTCAGACCGTCGACAGTCAGGGTGCGAAGCAATTGTCCGACGACTTGTCCCGCTATGTCGGCAAGCAGGCCATCGACAAAGGCATTTTGAAGGTTTCGCTGGAAGGTGGTGCCTACAAGATCCTGTTCGATTTCAAGGCACTTGCCGCATCATTTCCGGACCAGAAACTGCTGAAGTTCGACTTTGCGCCCTATGCCCTGATGGTCAAGCCGCGCAGCGACGGATCCTGGGATGTCTCGATGGATTTCTCCCAGAGCGCCTCCTTCGAGTTCAACGGACCCGAAGGGCTGCAAAGCACTCAGTTTTCGATCAAGGACGGCAAGGGCTCGGGCGTGTACGATCCAAATCTGGCGGCCTTCACCAGCGGCACCAGTTCGATGGCCGGCATGACGATGACGTCGAAGGATGCCAAGCAGCACATGGAGGCCAGCGCCGGCGCTGGCATCGCGACCGTTGCCGCGACCAAGTCGGCGACCGGGGGCGTCGATTTCACAACCTCGCAGAAGGTGTCGAGTTTTGTCGAAGCGATCAATTTCGATGACCCCGAGAGCGGGCTGAAATTCCCGGTCACCGTCAGGTCGCCGGAATTGTCGGTCGAAGCCAGCGGCAAGGGCGTGCAGACCAAGCCATTGCTCGATCTCCTGGCATTTGCTGTGGCCAACGAGGACGAGGCGACGCTGAAGGCCAACCAGGCGCAGCTCAAATCGCTTTTGTTCGCCGCCTTACCGCTTTGGCAGCGTATCGACGGGACCTATGGTTTCAAGGATTTCGCGGTGGAAAGCCCGGTCGGCAATTTCGGCGCCACCCAGCTCAGCACCGTGTTCGGCTCCGACGGCGTCGCCCAAAATGGCACGATCACCTACGGCATCAAGGCATCGGGACTGACCGTGCCGACCCAGCTTCTCCCGAGCTGGAGCGTGGGGTTGTTGCCCACCGATGTCGATTTGAACTTTGGCGGCGCCAATATCGATCTCGACAGCATGGCGAAGAAGGCGATCGAAGCCTTTGATCTCAATAAGAATCCGCCGCTGTCTGCCGAATTCGGCCAGCAGCTTAAGGCCGACTTCATGGCCAAGTCGCCGAAGGTCGTGCTTGGCCACAGCACCGTGAAGAACAAGGATACGGAGATCGCCCTGGAAGGCGAGATGACATTCCCAGGCGAAAAGCCCGAAGGTAGCGTGACCGTCGATGTCGCCGGCTTCGACAAGCTTGTCGAAGGCCTGCAGGAAGCGGCAAAGTCGGAACCGGAGGTGTCCCAATACGTGCCAGTCGCTCTCATGGCGAAGGGCTTTGGCAAGACGCTGCCCGATGGCCGGCTGGAATGGATCGTCAACGCCAAGGCCGACGGTTCGGTCACCGTCAATGGCGTCATGCTGAAGCCTGCCGATCCGGCCGTGGACGATGGCGACGGCGACGATGACAGCGGGGACGACAGCGGCGGCGCAGGTGCGAAACTGAACCCTTGAAGGCTGGAGTTTAGAGCCCCAGCGCGCTTGCGATCTTCGGCGCGGCTTCGTGCCAGTCCTGGACGACGACCACATCGTCCGTCACCGGGGGCAGGAATGCGCGCAGCGAATTGTCGGCCATCAGGTGGAACAGTTCGGCGTCGGCGACCGATTCCCGCACCGACGCCAGATTGTGCGGCTGATCGTCGACGAAGACCACCGGTCGGCCGGCCTTGCCGCGAAGCTTGGCCACTGCCGGTCCTTTGGCCATTTCAGTGGTCAGAAGCGGGTAGCTCAGTCCAAGCGCGTCGAGATGGACACGACGCACGGCACGGTGTTTGTGCGGCATGGCCGTCAGCAAGATGATTTCCGCGCGGTCGCCAAGCCCTGCCAGGGCCTCTGCCGCGCCGTCCGTAATGTTTTGCCAATCGGCTTGCGTGTCAAAGAAATCGCCCAGCAGTGCCGTGACTTCGGGCTGTTCGATCAGGCGGCCGCTGGCCGTCTCTGCGATGTTGCCGGTCAGCCGGAACGAGGCCAGCGTCAGGCCATAGCCACGCGTCTTGAGGAAATTCGGAAACGGGCGGATGAATTCGAGCACGACATCGTCGACATCGAGCACCAGCAACGGCCGGTTGTCGGCTGCCAGTTCTTCGATCTGGCGCGCTGTTTCTGGATCATCGCTCATATGGAATGCTCGTGATTGTCATCGCCCAGCGGCAGCGACCGCAGGGCCTTGCCGACAGCAGCCGGCGGGGTGCCGGTTTCCTCGGCAAAGCGCATCAGCGTCGGCTCGTGGGCGAGGATGAATTGCAGGACACCAGCCAGGAAACCCGGCTCACTGGCGGCTTTGCGGATCGAATGGACCTCTATGCCGGTGATAGCCAGAAAGCGCGGCAAAAGCTCCGGATCGGAGGCGACAAAGCCCAGGGCCTTCACGGCAATCGATTCCGCTTCTTCGCGCATTGACGCTGCGTTTGCCATCACTACCTTCGGTGTGTGGAATGAGTCTCTCCCGCAGTAATGGCAAGAGTTGCTTGCGGCAAGCCATTAGAGCGTGGCGCGCCCTTTGGACGCGCAGGCGACGAGGTAGAATTCGCGCTGTTTTCCAGCCGCGGATTTCCGTTTCGTCAATCATATTGCCGTAAAGTGAAGCAGGGCTTGGTGCGTTCAGACATGGGCGCATGACGGTCGCCTTCGAAGCGGAAGGGCGGCCGGGACGGGATATCGATGCCGAAGAAGGTTATGATCGTCGAGGACAATGAGCTCAACATGAAGCTCTTTCGGGACCTCATCGAGGCAAGCGGTTACGAGACCGTGCGCACCCGCAACGGTCTGGAAGCGCTCGATCTGGCACGCCAGCACCGGCCGGATCTCATCTTGATGGATATCCAGTTGCCTGAGGTGTCGGGGCTTGAAGTGACCAAATGGCTGAAGGAGGACGACGAACTGCACGTCATCCCCGTCATTGCCGTGACCGCCTTCGCCATGAAAGGCGACGAGGAACGTATTCGCCAGGGTGGCTGCGAGGCTTATATTTCGAAGCCGATCTCGGTGCCGCGTTTCATCGAAACCATCAAATCCTATCTGGGCGATGCGTGATGTGCCCCTTCAGCCGAGTCGGAGCGTTATGAAATGACTGCGCGGATCCTCGTCGTAGACGATATCCCTGCCAATGTGCGGCTGCTGGAAGTGCGGCTGCTGGCCGAATATTTCGAAGTGTTGACCGCCACCAACGGGCCGGATGCGATCGAGACCTGCGAGAACGGCAAGGTCGATGTCGTGCTGCTCGATGTGATGATGCCCGATATGGACGGCTTCGAGGTCTGTCGGCGGCTGAAGAGCGATCCGGCGACATCGCACATTCCGGTGGTGATGATCACCGCGCTGGACCAGGTTTCCGACCGCGTCCGCGGGCTTGAGGCTGGCGCCGACGACTTCCTGACCAAGCCGGTCAACGACCTGCAGCTGATGACGCGCGTCAAGAGCCTGGTTCGGCTGAAGTCGCTGACCGACGAGTTGCGGCTGCGCGCCTCGACGACGCGCAACATCGGCATCGAGGAGTTGCTCAGCCGCAATTTCGCATCCGAGGACACGACGCCGAAAGTGCTTTTGATCGACGAGCGCAAAACATCCGTCGAGCGCATCCAGAAGATGCTGCGTGATCGGGCCGACCTCGACGTCACACATGATCCGCATGCCGGTTTCTTCCAGGCCGCCGAGACATCCTATGAATGCGTGATGATCTCGACCGCGTTCGCCGATTTCGATCCGCTGAGGCTCTGTTCGCAGTTGCGCTCGCTCGATCGCACCCGCTTCGTGCCGATTATCCTGCTGGCGGAGGAGGGCGAGGAGGAACGCATCATTCGCGGCCTGGAACTCGGCATCAACGACTATCTCATGCGGCCGATCGACCAGCAGGAACTGACGGCACGGCTGCGCACGCAGGTGCGGCGTAAGCGCTACAACGACCAGCTACGGGCCAGCGTCACCCAGACAATCGAAATGGCGGTGACCGACGGTCTGACCGGGCTGCACAATCGCCGCTATCTGGACAGCCATCTGCAGACGC
>NZ_RZQP01000212.1:0-11133 GCF_003998165.1 Mesorhizobium sp. M7A.F.Ca.US.007.01.2.1
CACGACGGTCGGCCACGGCCGGATGCTCGATGGCCTCGGCTATCTCGATCGAAGTCCAACCCGCTGCCATGACTTCCAAAGGGCCATTCGGTGACCTGCTGGCTATCGTGTCGCGGTCAGGATATTCGTCCTGTCGCCTGCGGGAATTCTGCTCTGCGTCTCAGTCGGTCGCGCCTTTGGGCTTCGTCTCGGACGTAGCTCCGTCGAGGAGACAACCCGGTGAGAGGTCACGTCGAGCAGATGCAGGCACTCAGTCAATTCTGGCCGGGCGATTGGCCTTGGATGCTTCCACGTCCAGCTGGGCGCGACTGGCGTGAAGCAAGGCCGCGATCAAATTTTGGTCGGCTGACTTTTTCCCGGTGTATAGGCACACAAGCTCGCGGGCCTGGACCGTCGAATCGGATTCCGGGCTCTCCCTGATGGCTGACGTAAGAACCCGGGAGAGTATGTCGAAATCCAACAACGAAATAACCGGTCGGCTTCCTTTCATGGCCAAATCCATCCTGTTGGTCTGCAGGCAATACTCGAAAGGTCGACATGACAAGAATCGGCATCACCCGTTCCTTCACGCGGTCAACTTCAGAAGCTCTCGGAACATTTCGCCGAGCCCAGCGGCGGGGCGTGGATAACAGCGGTGCAGCGCCACCGCAATTACAAAGGTTAATTCGGCTACGCATCGAGCATCGGATGGTTTGGGACTGATTGTTCGCAAATCGCAGCTATAAATCAAAACTTCAGGGTAAGTTGACATGCTTGCCCACCGCCGACCGCCTATGGCTTGGATAGATGTTCAGGAGAAAGCAGCGTAGGGCCTATCGACTTGTCAGATCTGATGCCCCCCGATGTGCAGGATGATCCTGCCCTAGCCGCTGAGGTCGACCGGCTTCTGGCGCGCCGTACGCGCGAAATCAGCCTGCGTGGCGAGATCGAACGCCTATTTCGAGCACGTGTCTGGTCGCAAACGGCGAAAATCATCCGCGCGTGGATGATCTGGGTGGCATTTTTGGATGTGCTGACGTTGGCACTGAACGCGGCGTTGCTTCCATGGGGCGTAGCGCAGTCCATGCTCCTGCCCGGCGCCATCATCCCGCCCATCGCGTTGGCCGTGGTCCTAGCCTGGCGTAAACCGCAGGCGCCTTGGCTCCAAGGAGCTTCGCTGATCGCAGGCATGTTCCTGATCTTGTTGTCAGTCGCATTGGTCGGAGCAAGCGCTGGTGGCGAGTTCTACGAACGGCAATTGAACGTCATGTTGTTCGTGGCCATCACAGCCATCATAATCTTCGGGATCCCCCTGGCGTGGACGATGACGATCGCTGCGCTGGCGCTCGGACTCTTTCTCATGCTTCAACTGCAGAACCCGGCCATCGCGCATGGGAGTGCAGTGGCTGGAACGCTGTTCTTCGCCAGCGGTATCTTTGCAACGGTGGCCGCGCGGCGCATCATGACAATTCTTGCTCAAAAGACTTTCCTGTTTGAGCTTCGCGACCGACGCAGGGTCGCCGAACTGGCGAAAGCGAATGATCGACTGGTACTCCTGGCGAGGACCGATCCACTCACCGGCATCTCCAACCGTCGCTGGATGACGGAAACACTCGAGCGCCTATGGGGAAGTGACAAACTTTGCCTTGCCGGTGCCGCGATGCTGATGTGCGACATTGACAACTTCAAGAAGCTAAACGACCACCTCGGCCATGCGGAGGAAGATCGGTGTTTGGTAAAGGTCGCAACTATCTTGAAGGAAAACGTGAGGCGTGATCGCGATCACGTTGCCCGTTATGGCGGCGAAGAATTCCTCGTGCTCCTGCCCGGGGTGAACGAGGAAGAGGCCGCCGCTGTGGCTGAACGAATGCGTAAGAGCGTCGAGGCTGCCGCTTTGCCCAACCCTGGATCCCGTGTGTCGCGCTGGGTCACCCTGAGCATTGGAGTTGCCGTTCAGACCTCTGAGGCGATCTCGCCGGAGCAGTTACAGCAGCGAGCGGATGCCGCACTTTACCTTGCCAAGCAGACGGGCCGCAACAGGGTGCTGCTTCACAGACCGGAGTTATCCGCGCGCAAACACATTCGGCCGGGCAGCCTCGGGGCATAGGCCGTGCGTGGCCCGAGATCTGCTCTTCTGAATCACGGGGTTTCCCGTGCGTCGACGATAACAGGTTAGTTCAGGGACTTTGGACCACCGAGACGAAGGGTTCCCCTGTAATCTCCACATCGCGCCGGCAGACTACGATTTCGAGAATAATCCCCTGAAACGAGTTTCCGGGTTGTTCAGAACACCCATGGCCGATTCCGGCTGCGTGGATGGTCCAGGGGGAGTTCCACCAAATGGCCTCAGTGATGGGCGATCATCTGGATGACTTGCCGGGTCTTCGCAAATGCCGAGCGCATGGGCTCCGTCGATTTCTGCGCCCTGCGCCCTATGTGGCGCGCGTTTGGCTAGGTGAATGGCGCCCATTGCGCAGCCCCTGATCTTGCGCAAGGGAATCCTGCGACAGCCCTCATTAAATCGGTTGCAAGTGCTCCATGAAATCTCCATCTAGTTCAGTTGTAGTCAGAACGCGGTCAAACGATGACACGGCAAGAAGTTCTCTCCGTCATTGGGTCAGCCGACGATATTACGGTTGCGGAGATCATCGCAACGGGTGCGTCGATCGAGGAATTGAGAGAGGCATGGGCATGGGCTTTTGCTGACGAGGCGTTAATGGGACAGGGGCGCCCGCTTCCGGGAACACGAGCGGCCGCGCTTATCGACCTGCTTAAGCCCGACGAAGACGACCCGGCTGAACCGGGCACCCGTCTGGAATAAATCAGCAAACCCATCGAATGTGCAATTTGGCCCTGTCATCCACGGCAGCGTTGCAGACACATCCTTGATGAAACCGACCTTTGTGCCCGTTTCAGTTCAGTCGGTCTTGCGCGTGGGCTCCAGACTCCCGACCATCGTAGCCGAGTAGCAGGCATCACAGGCCTCGTGCGGCTCAGCCGGCCACTGGACAACGCTACAGCATTGATCACTCAACCGATTTCGGAGATCGCCGACTTCTCTTGCGTTCACACGCCAGAGATCGCTAGTCTAAACCTGCGGCGCGAAGTTCCTTACATCGATAAAAGCACACGCGCTCAGAAGCGGATCGCAGGCTTTTGTTGTCCACCTGTGTGGTCGCCGGATGCGCCGAAACGTAAGGACTTTCGCCTCGCCGACCGGAGTCGCCGACCGTGCGCGCAAAGCCGCAGAGCAGTTCCCGCAGCCGCATGTTGAGCCGGACCGCCACTTCAAACATACCGCTCATCGGCTTCACAACTCTGGTGCGCTCCGGTAGGGGGCCAGCCCAGCAGCACAGATCGCGACGCCGTCTCTGGCCTGTCAGTCAGGAGTTTGCCACAGCAACGAAAAGCGATTGTCCCTGCCGGTCGATACGGAACAGCACTGGCTTTTTCTGCTGACGGGATTTCGCCCATTCCTCGCGGACGTCAGACGGCTGGGTCATGTTTCGGTTGTTGGCCGACACGATGACGTCGCCGGGCCGGATGCCGCTTTCGGCCGCAAGACTGTTGGGAGCGACATCCTGGACGAACACGCCCGTGGTGTCGGCCTGTAGGCCGAGTTGCTGGCGCGCTTCGTCCGGAATGGCGCTCAGCGACATACCAAGGCGCTGGTCCTCAGTACCCAGGCTTGGAATGGCACCGGTCTGTTCCTCCTGGTCCCTGCGTCGATCGACAGTCAGCGACAATTCCTGGTTTGTGCCGCCCCGGTTCGTTGTTACGGTCACTTTCGATCCCGGCTTCTGGCTTGCTGCCGCCAGCGTCAGGTCATGGACGCCTTGGATGTCCTTGTCGTTGAACCGGGTTATCACGTCGCCGGCCTGGATTCCCGCTTTCTGCGCCGGGCTGCCAGCCTCGACCGAGGCAACCAGCGCGCCCTTGGCGCCCGGCATTCCGAGCGCCTCGGCGATGGAAGGCGTGATCTCCTGAAGACGCACGCCGATGAAGCCGCGCTCGATGCGGCCAGTGCTGATCAGTTGGTCGACGACAGTCCGAGCTGTGCGCGAGGGCACCGCGAATCCAATGCCTATGCTACCGCCTGACGGCGACACGATTGCCGTGTTGACTCCGATGACTTCGCCGCGCGCGTTGAACAAAGGACCTCCCGAGTTACCTCTGTTGATCGAGGCGTCAGTCTGCAGGAAATCGTCGTAAGGACCGGCCTGGATATCGCGAGAGCGGGCAGAAAGGACGCCGACAGTGACCGTGCCCCCGAGGCCGAAGGGACTGCCGATGGCGATGGTCCAGGCCCCTGGTTGCATCGCGTCAGAATCCCCCCAGGCCGTCGCCGTCATGTTGGGCCGAGGCTCGACTTTCAATACCGCGATGTCGGTTGCCGGATCGCGGCCCACCACCCGGGCGGGCGCCGTCTCCTTGTCGGAGAACACGACGTGAATCTCAGTTGCGTCGGCGACGACATGGTTATTGGTGACGATGTAGCCTTCGGGACTGATCACAAAGCCGGAGCCGAGTGCTTCCCGCACCTGGGGCTGGATACGCCCTCCTCCGTCGAAGGGATTGAGAAAGTCGTTGAGCGTCGTTTGATCCTGGATGATCTGCCTGGTCGTGATGGCGACAACCGCGGGCAGCTTCTGACGCACGATTGCGCTGAAGTCGTTCGGAATTTCCTGTGCGGTGGCCGGAGCAAGGCCGCCAGTCGAGAGCATCAGGGCTCCTGTGATCAAGCCAATGCACAAGTTCCTAGAGAGGTAAGACATGACTGGTTCTCCTGCCGGATTCGGGTCCTTGATTTTCGCCCGACGTCAGAACTGAGATTCTCGCCGATTGTTTCACCGGCTGGATAAAATGGTTCTAAGGCGTTGACCACGGGAAATGTGACCCGTGCCAAGCCATTGAAACTTGCTTGAGACGTCCCAAAATTTCGTCTGGCGGGAATCGCGAGAGCCGCCAAACTCAAACACGCAGGAGATTGTCTGAAGCGGAGGACCATCAATGGAAGCAGCCATTTCGACCCATTTTGCCTCGATTGAACCCGTGGCCCCCGATGTTTTTCTGGACCGATTGCTGCATCCGGCACGGCATTTCAAACATCCCCACGACGTCTTGGCCGACGTTGCCCTGGACGGTCAGGAGAAGCGCGCCATCCTTTCGTCATGGGCGTCGGATGCCTGCGCGGTAGAATCCGTGCCAGCGCTTCGCATGCTGCCGGGGGCGGGTGAACCAGTCAGCTTCGATGCGATCATGGATGCATTGCAACAATTGGATCAATCGGACGAGCTTGCCGGTCCTGATGGCAGTGACAGCGCGATGGTGGCCGGGTTCGTGCCATTCATCGATCGGATTTAAGCGCGACCTGATTGTTCGTGAACCATTGACCCGTCGGCGAGTGACCCCGCCGGCGGGGGGTGGCATGGGTGCGTTTCGCCCGGATTGCCGCTGAAAATTTTCCTAATACCTCTTGAAGGTGCAAGTCGCGATTCTAAATTGATGGTCGCCGGTCGCCTGATGGGGCCGGCAAGACCAGGAGGCGGCAAGGCTCTTGGCGCCTCCTATGATCCATGTTGCTCAAAGGAGGATGTGGTTATGAACCTCGATTTTACCCCCCTGTACCGGTCCAGCATCGGCTTCGACCGCATGGTCGACATGCTTGAAAATGCGAGCCGTGTGGCCTCGTTCGACAACTGGCCGCCCTACGATATCGCCAAGGTTGATGATGATGACTATCGCATCACGATGGCGGTCGCCGGTTTCTCGCAGGACCAGCTGACCATCACTCACCAGCCCAACATGCTGGTCGTGAGCGGGTCGCAATCCGGCGATGAGAACGGCCAGTATCTCTACCGCGGCATCAACGGGCGCGCTTTCGAGCGTCGGTTCGAACTGGCCGATCATGTCAAAGTTGCTGGCGCCAGCCTTGAGAACGGGCTGCTGAGCATCGATCTCAAGCGCGAGGTTCCCGAGGAGATGAAACCGCGCAAGGTCGAGATCTCCAGCGGGGCTCCCATTCCGAAGATCGAAGCCCGCAAGGTCGAGACCGAGAAGCTGGCGGCCTGAGCAATCCACGATGAAGGCATCGCTTGAGCCGGGCGTCCGGCCCGGCTCACAGACCTACGAAAGGAGAAAGACAATGAGCGTACGTGATTTGATCCCATGGGGCCGGGGCAACGGAAACTCGGCGCCCAGTCTCTTCCCTGATGGAGATCGAGACCCCTTCGTCTCCCTCCACCGGGAGGTAAACCGGCTGTTCGATGACGCCTTCCGCAGCTTCGGCGCCAGACTGCCGGCCTTCAGTCCCTCTTTTGCCGCCACTTGGCCCAGCGTCGAAATTTCCGACACGGACAAGGAAGTCCGCGTCACGGCGGAAATACCCGGCCTGGACGAGAGCGACATAGAAGTCCTGCTGGACAACGGGGCGCTCAAGCTTAAAGGCGAGAAGCGTTCCGAGACCGAGGACAAAGACCGGCAGTTCTCCGAGCGCTTCTACGGTCGCTTCGAGCGCCTCATTCCGCTCGGCTACGAGGTCGAGGAAGACAAGGTCAACGCCGCCTTCAAGAACGGGGTGCTGACCGTGACCTTGCCCAAGACCGAGCGGGCGCAGGCGAAGGCCAAGCGGATCGCAATCAACGGCAAGAACTGACGCACGGCAGTATGAGCAGCGGCCGTAACGGCCGCTGCTCGTACCACCCTTCATGATAGGAGGGACAGACAATGGAGACAGTTCAAAGCAGCGACATCAGAAGCCCAACCAGGACCTCCGGCCGGCCGGACAATGACAATCGGCCTCGTGTCGACGAGCCGGCTTTGTCAATGGGGCGGTCAGTGTTTCCGGACGGCGTGACGGCACGGATCTACCAGCCATGCCGCTCGGCCACGACCTCGGCAAAGCCCCGTAAGGACTGGCGATTGATCTTCGAACCTCGCACAGCCCCGTTCATCGAGCCGCTGATGGGCTATACGGGCGGCCGGGACACCCTGACCCAGGTTCGACCGGATTTTCCGACGCTGGAGGCGGCGATCCGTTATGCGGAGCGCCAAGGCCTCAGCTACGTGGTGCAGGTTCCATCTTCTGGCTCTCAGGCCAAGGTCAGCAACAGGCAAGCATCGGAGGAGAGGCACGCCTTTTCCGACGTGGTTTGGCAACGGCTACTATTGGCATGGCTTCAGGCAAGCCACAACTATGGCGCTGGTGCAGAGGCAGCGCACATACAGACGGCGCTTTCCGAGCCCGAGACATTCTACGCCTCTCCGATGCAGGTGGTGGATGACCCGGTACTCGCACCCGAAGAGAAATGTGCCGTGCTCAAGAACTGGGCCTGGAACGAGTACCTGATCGACCTGGCCACCGCTGAAGGCATGCCGGAAAATGCACGTCCGACGCGATTGGACGAGGTTGAGCTCGCTCTGCTGGCCTTGGAAGGCAGTACCCAGAGATTCCAGACTCGGCTCAGCCCGGTACGATCCCGGATAGCCGCATGATGGAGGCAAGAATGGACCCACTGATCGTCTTCGACGCCCAACGGACCATCCCGAACCCCTTCGCGCTTGCGGTCGCGGCAGCAGGGCGGGCGCGCGCACTGGCGCGCGGCGCAGCGCCCCGGCTGGCGGCCAGGCCGAAGAGCCGGCCGCATCTCGCATTGAGTGAGATCGCCGGCAATTCGTTCGAACCTCGGGAGATCGAACCCTTCCTCCTGACTGAGCCGATCTCGCCGAAGGACTGCGTCCGTTTCAAATCCGGACCCAAGAAGCTTTGCGGCATCGGGCCGAACAGGCCCGCTGCCGCACCCGCCCTCGACTCAAGGGCGGTACATTGACGTACTGAAACGCAGGAAAGGAGAATGACGATGTTGAAGAATCTCGCTTCCGACAGCAGCAGGCGGGCGCTTGATGTCGTAAACATCCTTGCCGGCATCGCGCTGGCGCTCTCGCCTTGGCTCCTTGGCTATGCTGCCGATGCTGTTGCCGTCTGGCACGCCTTCATCGCGGGCGTAATCACCGTTCTGATCGCAGCGCGCGCGTTGGTGGCGTTCCACAAATATGAGGAATGGGCGAACCTTGTCGTCGGCCTGTGGATTGTGGCCGCACCTTGGGTGCTTGGCTTTGCCGGCCTGGCGGCAGCAATGTGGTCGCACGCCATCGCTGGCGCTGTGGTTGCTGCCCTGGCAGCAGCCAGCCTTTGGCTCGCGAATGACCGACCGCTCTCTGCAGCCTGATCATAGCCGCTGGCGGGTCCGACTCTTCCGGGCCCGCTCTTTTTTTCGCGAGACGATGCCGGCGGCGATGAAGGCGTTGACGTGCCAGAATTGATGCGCTCCGGTTTGACGACCTATATCCCGCGCTGTGTGGAGTGGCCGCAATGGACATGAGTAAAGGAAAACACAACGCTGCTTTCGCTGCGCTGATGCTCTTCCAGTCTATCTACACTGCTACGCCGGTTAGAGGCCTTGCTACGCGACGGCAAGATCGCCGACGTGCAGGTTGGTGGGCCGAGGGCCTCGCGGACAGACGCGCTGGCAGCGGGATGAGGTGCCAATTGCCAAGAGGCTGCTGGGCTCGGCCGGCCAATTCTCTCTTGAACTGAAAAGAGCCATTTCCAATATCCTCTCTGTGCCGAAGGCGTCACGCAGACCGGCATGTTTTGCCGAGGAATCATCCTGCGTCACCCGAAGAGACACAAGCGCCGCTTTAGGGCTTGAAGGGAGGTCACGATGGAGAGCGCTACGTTCAAACAGCCGATTTTCGTGCGAGATGACAGTTTCGTCCTCAAAAAGATCGGTTGCGTCATGGATGCCATAGAATTTCTGGAAGAATGGCCGGTCGAAAGGCGCGGCCTTCTCCACGGAGCGGCCTGTGATACATGCTACTCGGCGTATGATGGTCGCAAGTCGGTCGAGGCCGCGCACAAGGCGTTTGCGACCTGGGCACGCAGGGTGGGTGTGATCGAAGACGTTCCCTTGGCGCCGTCTTGGATGACAGGGCCGAAGATTGGCAGTGCACACGAACTAACCGTTAAAACTCTCTGCGGCGGCAATCACGCCGCCGCAGCAAACAATCTGCCACGCGCTCACGAGGAGGAGAGGCTCGGTTGACCAGATGACGGACGGGCTGCGCCGGCAACTCGCGCTATCGTATTCGGGGGCTGCGGACGATCGCCCTCCCGCTGCCAACCCCGATGAGCAAAGAGCCTTTCACATCTGCAAGCCGCAGCCGCCGATTGCAGCTCAAGCCGAATGCAGGCCTTCACTGCACCAAAAAAGTCCGCTACACATAAGGCATGGTGCATTCATGGCCTTGCGGACGGGCGAAGCCGTGAGGCGAGACTCGCCCACGCCTCGACCAGTCACGGCACAGCGGATTGAGCGAGTACTCGACCGCGTCGCCGAAATCATTGTGGCACGAGGTGACCATGGTGAGGCATGGCTCCCGTTATACGACCACTTGGAACGCGCCTTGCAGGACCACTGGGCGAAGGAAGAACGTCTTGCCGCAGTGCGTCAGCGGGTCATACGATCCCAGGATCGAGCGGCCACACGATCTTCATAGTTCCTGTTGCCACATCTTCATGTCGCCGTCCTCGCCATATTTCGGCCGGTAGATCGGGTAGCCCATCAACATGCGCCGAAGCTCCTCGCCGAGCCTACCGTTCTTCATGCGGTCTTCGAACGAGTGGCGCGGTGAATAGACAGTGTGTATTGTTCTCGACGGCCGCCGACCGCGTCAACAGATGATGATTTGGCAGGCTCGCCTATCGTGCTCTCGGCTAGTCCGCAGGATCGTGCCGAGGAGCCCGGCGACCAATATCTCTGCGAGAGGCTGATAGACAAATCCAGAGACACGGCATGGGCGGTATCGGACACGCGCTGCTTGTGGATTTCGCCCAGCATCAACGATGCCTACAAGGCATCGTCAGCAGCCTCGCGAAAATCTCTGGCGTGCGGATTTTATACGGTCAGTGGTGTCGAGGGCGCGGCGCACGAACACGCAGCTCTCGTCTCTGACCCCTCTGAGCACACGGCGATAGTAATGGAAATGATCGCCCCTCCGTTGCAGGAAGCGGTCGGGAGATGCTCTCCGCGTCGTCTTCCCACGTCTGGGATGCACCATTTGGAAACAGCCGCAAGGCCGACTGCCTGAGCGTGCGGATCACGCGGCCGCAGCTCAGGGCGCAGCAGTCCGCGTTGCCCACCCCCCACTTAGCAGCCCTGTGCCTTCAGGGACCGGACCATCCGCACGACAACAGGTCATATGGTTTCTTTTCCGATTTCCTGTAATTAATTATGAAAAGCGCGGCGCGGTCGCCGCAGACCGTGATTGCGCGGACATAGCGGATCTCGCCATTCTTGACACCCGAGTAGCTTGCCCATCTGGATGTTATGCGCCGATAGGTCAGTCGCCAACCGGACTTTTTGTCCTCTATCATGCGGTGCTCGATCTCGGCGCGAAAACTGGCTTTGCCCAATTGTCCGCCCCAAACGACTAGGGACGCTTCTCTCGGCCCCAGAAAAGCCGCGCCTTGATCCGAGTGCTGGGTGAGGACGAAACCTGGAGGAATATCGAATGTAAAGCCAAGCTGCCGGACGCCAAAGGGCTGCCATGCTTCGGCCCGAAGCAATGTGGTGCAATAGAGACAGACTGTAAGGCCCAGCAAGAAGTGTCGCATCGCTCTGATTTAGCGTCGGCTAACATGGCGACCAGACCGACATGGGGTCCGCGACGTAAAATGTGCAGTTCAAAGCGGGCTTCCCTCCGCGTCAGTGGGATGATCACTGAGGTGGCGCCGGAACTTACCTGATCCTTGAGCCGGCGAACCGATGATGCTGGAGGGGCTTTGAGCCATAGATGGTTCTAACTATAGCCGAGCAAATGGCGAAGCCCAACTATCGGCAGCTAGACGGTCCATATCATGCAAGGGCCGCCGCGACCCAGGCGATCGCGGGAGAGCCGCGCCGCTATTTTCAGCCAAACTGTGTTCCATGGTCGAATTCTCCCCAGGTTGACTCGAGAGGACGGCGGGCGCAGACGTTCACGCGGACGGGCATCGACTGGTCATCGCCGACACATGGTGCGCATCCCCCACAATCCACATCTCGGTAAGCGATTGGAGGGGTGGCCGGCGCCTGTGGCGGGTTTGTTGGGACG
>NZ_RZQP01000213.1:0-11000 GCF_003998165.1 Mesorhizobium sp. M7A.F.Ca.US.007.01.2.1
GGCCGCAACTTGCGCTGGGCCGCGAAACCGGTAAACCAGCTTGCTTGCCGATGCAACAAGCCCACTTCAACAAACGGTCCCCAGGAGACCATCCCCAATGTTCCAGCGCTTTTTTGGCCGCGAACGCTACGCCAACCGCGCTATCACCGAGGCGCTTTACGCACAAATCGTGGCGGCGGCGCGGCAGACGGTGTTTTATTCCCACTGGAATGTGCCAGACACGCCGCTTGGCCGCTTCGAGATGCTGTCGCTGCACATGTTCCTGTTCCAGCACAGGTTGCGCGGTGAGAGCGGTGCGGCGCAAGAGGTCGCCCAGGTGCTGATCGACGAGTTCTTCCTCGACGTCGACCATTCGTTGCGGGAATTGGGCATTGGCGACGTTGGCGTGCCCAAACGCATGAAAAAGCTGGCAAAGATGTTTTATGGCCGAACCGCTGCCTATGACGATGCCCTGGAAAGAAACGACCATGAAGCGCTGACCGCGGCTCTTGCCCGCAATGTCCGGCCCGACGCGGGCGCCTGGCTGGAGGCATCGCTGCTGGCCAACTATGTTACCGACGCGCGCAATCATCTGGCCGCGCAGACATCCGAATCGATTGTCTCCGGCACGCTGACCTTTCCCGCCGCCAAGGAGGTTGAACAATGAAGCATGTGGACCCGCAAAGCCCGGTCTCCTTCCGTGCAAACATCACGCGCCTGCCGCAAAAGGGCCTGCCGCTGGTTATCGAAGCCGATGCCGCACAGCGTGCGGCACTGGCCGAGGAGCACGGGTTGATTTCGGTCGAATCCTATCGCGCCGAGCTTCTGGTCGCGTCGTGGAAGCGCAATGGCGTGAAGATAAGCGGTCGTGTCGAAGCCGACATCACCCAGGCCTGCATCGTCACGCTCGAGCCTGTCGAAGCGCATATCGACGAACCGGTCGAAGCGCTGCTGCTGCCCGAGGATTCCAAGCTTGGACGGCAGGGTTTCGATGGTGGCGGCGAGATCCTGCTCGACGCGGAAGGCCCTGACAGTCCAGAGACATTTTCCGGTGACACGATCGATGTCGGGGCACTCGCCGAACAGTATTTCGGGCTCGCCATCGACCCCTATCCGCGTAAGCAGGGCGCGTCGCTCAACGCCGGCAGCGAGACCGAACCGGCGGAGAATGAATTTCAGCAAAAACTGCGATCCTTGCTGGGAAAATCCTGAAAAGCTCGCCCGCGACGGAAAAGTCGGTTGTGTGGCAGCCCAAAACCGTTATTTTCGCCGAACCTTCGCGGTCGCTAAACGACCTGCCGCCTAACCGTGAGACAAATACCGCGTGATCAGGATTTCCATCGATGCCATGGGCGGCGATCACGGACCAGCCGTGGTCATTCCAGCGCTCATGACGGTCGCGACCCGTCGTCCCGACATCCGCTTCGTCATCTTCGGGCGTGAGGAGGTCGTGCGCCCGGAGCTCGCCAAATTTCCCAAGCTTGCCGAGATCAGCGAATTCTTCCATTGCGAAATTGCGGTCAGGATGGACGACAAGCCGAGCCAGGCGCTGCGCCACGGCCGCTGGAAGTCATCGATGTGGAAGGCCGTCGAAGCGGTCAAGGCCGGCACGGCCGACGCCTGCATTTCCGCGGGAAACACCGGTGCGCTGATGGCGATGTCGAAGTTCTGCCTGCGCACCATGGCCACCATCGATCGCCCGGCGATCGCAGCCCTTTGGCCGACATTGCGCGGCGAAAGCGTGGTGCTGGATGTCGGCGCGACCATCGGGGCCGATGCGCAACAGCTCATCGATTTTGCCATTCTCGGCACCGGCATGGCGCGCTCGGTCTTCGGCATAGCCCGGCCCAGCGTCGGCCTGCTCAATGTCGGCGTCGAGGAGATCAAAGGCCAGGAAGAGGTCAAGGAGGCGGGGCGCATGCTGCGCGAAGCCAACATGGCCTCGATGAACTATCACGGTTTCGTCGAGGGCGACGATATCGGCAAGGGCACGGTCGACGTTGTGGTGACCGAGGGCTTCGCCGGCAACATCGCTCTGAAGACCGCGGAAGGCACGGCGCGCCAGATAGCGGGTTATCTGCGCGCCGCGATGAGCCGCACCCTGATGGCCAGGATCGGCTACGTCTTCGCTAAGGGCGCCTTCAACCGCTTGCGCGAAAAGATGGATGTCGGCCGCTCCAATGGCGGCGTTTTCCTGGGGCTGAGCGGGATCGTCGTCAAAAGCCATGGCGGTGCTGATTCTGACGGGTTCGCCGCCGCGATCGAACTCGGCTATGACATGGTCCGCAACAACCTCCTCGACCGTATCGAGGCCGATCTGGACCTGTTTCATGCGCGCAACCCGCGCGCCCTGTCATCTAGGAAATCCGACGTCGTCACCGACGCAAAGGAATAGGAAAGAACTTTGATCAGATCAGTCGTGCGCGGCACGGGCGCCGCGCTGCCCCGCCGAATCATGAAGAATGCCGATTTCGAAGGCATGGTCGAGACCTCCGACGAGTGGATCGCCCAGCGCACCGGCATTCGCCAGCGCCACATCGCGGGCGATGACGAGACGACCGCTTCGCTGGGGGAAGCGGCGGCACGTGCCGCACTTGCCAATGCGGGCCTCACGCCCGCCGACATCGATCTGATCGTGCTGGCGACCTCGACGCCCAACAACACGTTTCCGGCCACCGCCGTCGAGATCCAGAACCGGCTCGGTATGCATCACGGCTTTGCCTTCGACATGCAGGCGGTCTGTTCGGGTTTCGTCTATGCCGTGACCACCGCCGATCTCTACATCCGCGGCGGCCTGGCCAAGCGTGTCCTGGTGATCGGGTCCGAAACATTCTCGCGCATTCTCGACTGGAGCGACCGGTCGACCTGTGTGCTGTTCGGAGACGGCGCCGGTGCCATGATCCTGGAAGCGGGCGAGGGCGCGGGCACGATCGCCGACCATGGCGTTCTGGCGGCCAGCCTGCGCTCCGACGGCACGCACAAGGACAAGCTTTTTGTCGATGGCGGGCCCTCGACGACGGGTACGGTCGGCCACCTCCGGATGGAGGGCCGCGAAGTCTTCAAGCACGCGGTCGGCATGATCACCGACGTCATCGAGGCGACGTTCGCGCAAGCCGGTATCTCAGCCGAGGATCTCGATTGGTTCGTGCCGCACCAGGCCAATAAACGAATTATTGACGCTTCCGCCAAGAAGCTCGGGATAGCTGAGCAAAAGGTGGTGGTTACGGTCGATTTGCACGGTAACACCTCGGCTGCTTCCGTGCCGTTGGCGCTGTCGGTGGCCGTTGCCGACGGCCGCATCAAGAAGGGCGATCTCGTCCTCCTGGAAGCGATGGGTGGCGGCTTCACCTGGGGCGCTGTCCTGGTTCGCTGGTAAGTGCCGAACGGTCCAGTTTCGGTCCTTGACCTTGACGGATCAATTACTTAGGCTCTGCCGTTGTTGTGCCGAATTTTATGTTTTGAGCTGATGGGACGGTCGCATGGGGGGAAAGACACTTACGCGCGCCGACCTTGCCGAGGCAGTTTACCGGAAGGTCGGCCTGTCGCGCACTGAATCGGCCGAACTCGTCGAAGCGGTGCTGGATGAAATCTGCGAAGCCATCGTGCGCGGCGAAACGGTGAAGCTGTCGTCCTTCGCGACATTCCACGTCCGCTCCAAGAACGAGCGTATCGGCCGCAATCCCAAGACCGGCGAGGAAGTGCCGATCCTGCCGCGTCGGGTGATGACCTTCAAGTCGTCCAACGTGCTGAAGAGCCGTATCTTGCGCTCCCATCAGAGCGGCAAGGCCAAAAGCGGCAAGTAATCCTACAGCGCGGTTGAAAACCGCCGCCGCCATGACGCCGGGCTTGAATATTGCTTCATAAACCGCTGAAATAAGCCCCGATTCGGCAGCTAGGCCGGATCATCGTCCAGCGTGAGGATTCGCCCATGGACAAGAGCCCCGACGCCTTTCGTACCATCAGCGAGGTCGCCGAAGATCTCGATTTGCCGCAGCATGTGCTGCGCTTCTGGGAAACGCGTTTCAACCAGATCAAGCCGATGAAGCGCGGCGGCGGCCGTCGTTACTACCGGCCGCAGGATGTCGAGCTGATCAAGGGCATCCGTCACATGCTCTACGACCAGGGCTACACCATCAAGGGCGTGCAGAAGCTGTTGCGCGAGAACGGCAACCATTTCCTGGTTGCCATCGGCAATGGCGACATGGCCGCCGTCGAGGCGATTTCGCAGCGAAGGCAGGCTGACCAGGTGCCGCTGACGCCGGCGGCCCAGCCGCGCAGCATGGACGACGAACTGGTCGGCCAGCCGCGCGTCAAACCCAGCCGTCGCTTTTTCGGCCTGGGCAAGAGCGACGAGGACGGTCCGGTGCAGCCGGATGCATCGAAACTCTCGCGCGACAACAGGGCCTTGCTGCAGGAGGCGCTGTTCGACCTCCTGGAATGCAAGCGCCTGCTTGATCAGGTGCGCTGACCGCAGCCCGACGCGATAGTTCGAAACCGGAACCCGTCTTCCGGTGAGGCGTTACGTTTCCTTCTGCAAGTGAAGGAAACACATCATGGCATCATTTTCGACCCTCTCGGACATCGATCTCGACAGGCAGGTCGCGGCTCTCACCAAAGAACTGGCCAGCTTGAAGAGGGCTGTGGCAAGGCGAGGCGGCGCCTACTACGAGGACGGTCGCGATGCAGCCTTCGACACCTATTCCGATCTTGCGGGGCGTCTGCGCGACGCCATGCCGGCACTGCGCAAACAGGGCAGGGTGATCGAGAGGTCGGCCCGCGACCATCCGGCGGCTGCCGCTGCTGTCGGCCTTGTGGTGCTCGGTCTTGTCGCCAGTCTGCTGTTCAGCCGGCGCTGAGGCGGTGCTTCTGATGGTTGAGATAGCTGGCGCCGTCATTCGACGAACTTGGTGCGCCCAAATCGTGTCGAGCTAACGCGCCGCAATGCCAAGAGAAGACCGGCCTTGGAGAGGAAGCCAAGGCCGGTCTTCTCGGTGGCAGTTTGCGGTGCTTAGGCCTTGTTTCCGATCACATGGTGGTGGTGGCGGTGATGATGGTGGTGGCGGACATGGTGGCGATGATGATGGTGGTGACGATGATGCTTTGCCATCGGCGCCGCATCCGCACTCGTCGCACCGATGACGGGCACCGTGAAAGCCAATGCAACTGCAAGCCCTAGGGCCGAGAGGAGGGACTTCTTCATGGATCGTTTCCTTTTGTTTCGCGGGCGCATATGGATCGGGGCGATAGCCCGGCCGCCGCGAATGGAATTACGCGCCTGAATTTTTTCGTCAGTATTTCCCGATTGTAGAATTTTGTTTCTGGACTGTTTCTGCCCAATCCAGCCTCCCGCCACCATACACGGCAAGATCGAGAGGCGGCCATTGGCCGCCTGTCCGACTACATCGGCGGCACGACGCCGTTGGTTCCGACCACGACGCGGCTGGCGCTCAGTGCGCCGTCACTGCCCCGCTCAGCGGTGACAAAGACCGTCGCACCCGGCTTGAGGTCGGTCGGCGTCGCTGGCGCGAAGGTGACGACAGGGGTGATGTCGGGAATCGAAATCTTCTTGGTCTGGCCATTGTCATAGGTCAGCGTGACGGATCGCCCGCTTATATCGGTAACGTCGGCGACGGTGCCGTTGGTCATCCGGCTGTTTGGCTGCAGGTCCCAGGGGCGGTCACCCTCGCCGGTGCCTTTCAGCGCGGCCGGAAAGACCACCACCTCCAGGGCGCCGCTGCCGCCATCCGCTTTCGAAACGGAGGCAATGCCGAGGAAATCGCCCTGCTTAATGTCCTTTGCCGAGGCGTTGGCGACGCCCGAGATCTTCCAGCCGGCCTTGAGCTTGATCGCGTCGGTATCGCCCTGGCGGGTTTTCACGGTGAGCAGCGTGGGCTTAAAACTGACCACCGTGCCGCGCACACGAAGCGCGCCTGCGGCTTGGGCGGCGCCCGCGCCGGCGACGGAAAGGCTGGAAATCGTGCCGAGCACGACCATGACTGTCTTCAAGTTCATTGCAAATAATCCTTTCGGGAACGAACTGGCTGGAACCGGATGGTTTCACGCCAGCGACCCGGAGATAACGAAAGGCCGCGGCGAGACTGCCGGCAAAAGGCCAATCAGGCCTTCAAAACAACTTGATCGCGACGTGTGCGCCAGAGGGCGCGCCAGGCACCCGGTTCACGATCCCGTGACGGCCATTTTGGCCCTTGGCAAATCACCGGTGAGAGGGCATCTTCCCGACCGTCTCAGGCAACACTCCTCATTTGATCAAACTCTTTCAGTCATGGAGTTGCCAATGCCCCATAATGCGAAAAGCGAACCCCACTCCGAACCGGCAACCAACGGGAGCGGGCCAGATTACAACACCCTCAGAGCGATGCGGGAGACCCGCGGTTACAGCGTGGAAGAGCTTTCCCTGACATGCGGCCTGGCGGTGGACGAGATTGAGGATATCGAAAGCGGCAGAGTGACCGATCCGTCGAAGCTGCGTCGTATTGTGTCCGCGCTTCACCTTCCCCAGGAAGCTCTGATCACCCCGGCTGCGCCGCCGGCGGCGCAAGGTCGATCGCTGGCGTAGACCCGCACCAGGCATTCCAGAGAACCCGCCAAGGCCCTCTTGGCGGGTTTCTTTGTACCTGCCGCAGCGTCTGCTTCAGCCTGGCGCTTGCCGATTTGTATGCCGCGCGTGCTTATATGCGCGGCGGCCCCGGCTGCTGGACAGCAATCCGCCGTCCTTCAAGTTTTTGAACCATGGGTTTTTCGATATGAGCCTGGACTCCGTTCGTGCCTTCTTCGCCACCCACGCGCCTGATATCGACGTCATCGTCACGGAGGCGAGCTCGGCGACGGTGACCCTGGCGGCCGAGGCGCATGGCGTGCTGCCGGCGCAGATCGCCAAGACGATCTGCCTGAGCGTCGGCGAGCGCACCATGCTGGTGGTGACCAGCGGCATCGCCAGGCTGGACAACCGCAAGTTCAAGGACCAGTTCGGCGGCAAGCCGCGCATGCTCGACGCGGCGGAAGTTGTCGAAGCGACGAGCCACCCGGTCGGCGGCGTCTGCCCGTTCGGCCTGCCGGCGCCGCTGCCGGTCTATTGCGACGTATCGCTGCGCGAGTTTGACGAGGTCGTGCCCGCGGCAGGCGCCACCAATGCGGCGGTGCGGATCAGCTCGCAGAGGATGGTTGAGCTAATCGGCGCTGAGTGGGTGGATGTGTGCCAGGGGTAGGGGGCCCAACCGAAGTTCGAGCAAGGCGATTGAGAATACATTCCGGGATTTTTTCCCGATCCGAGATTTGGCCAGACTGACCGGGCATCTGGAAAGGCGGACTTTTGGGGGCAAGTCCTGCTTCTAAAATGGTCGGAGTGGCCGGATTCGAACCGACGACCCCTTGACCCCCAGTCAAGTGCGCTACCGGGCTGCGCTACACTCCGGACCGCGGAAAGCCCTATATTCTCAAGGGTTCAGAAGCAAGAGGCGAATTCGCTGAAATTGGTGAAATGGGAACAGACGGTGTCCCGGTGTGCCTTTGGTGACCGAAAGTCACACCGACAAATCATACCGCAAGTGCTGCTTAGGTTCCGGTCACCGAGGGCGGACACACTACGTGCTTTGTCTTGCCCTGGAAGGGCATAGCCTGCACCGCTCTAGGCTGCAATTGCCCAAAGAAGTTCAAGACTTCGTTCAATCGCCAGAATGTTCGAAGGAATATGTAGGCTACGAGGAAGGGGAGCGATGACGAGCTCCCCTGACGCTAGATCTGATCCGCGAAAATGATGTCGATGCACTACTGACCCATTCCAAACTTGTAGGTTAGCCGGGCCATCACGGCATCGACCTTTGCCTCTGTGCGATAGGTCTCGGGATTGTCGCCGAGAGTGCCATCATCGAACACGTTGTCGCCCGTGCTCGTCTTATGGCCGAGGTCAACGTGGGTGTAGTCCACGCCAAGCGAGAGGTTGTTCGTAAGGGCATAGTCGATGCCAGCGCCGAGCGCATAGCCGTTCTGCCACTCATTCTTTTCGTAGGTCACCAGGGCGTCGTTGTCTCGGGCGCGGAAATCCACCTTGCCGCCGGCATAACCAGCCTTGGCATAGATCAGCACGCGATCGAAGGCGTAGCCGACGCGGCCGACGACCGTGGCATAATTCGAGATTTTGGCGGTCTCGGTGTCGCTGTCCGGGAAATAGGGGCTGGTGATGGTCTTGCGGATGCCCGTTGCCGTCCAGGTCGCTTCGCCGCCCAGAATGAACTGTCCCCACTGCCATTGCGCGCCTGCATGGATACCGCCGGCTACGCCGGCTTTGTTGAAGTCAAATCCTTCTGTTCCCGCCGGAACGAGGTCGGTGAAGAACCCACCGTTTGGCTCGGTCATATCCGTTGCCGTGATGTCACCATTGGCAACGCCGAGATGGCCGCCGACATAGAGGCCGCTCCAGTCATAGGCCGACCCCGCAACCGGGGCCAACATGTCTGCTGCTGACGCGGTGCTTGCCGACAGGGCGGCAACCGCGAGAACTGCTAAGAATCTATTCACGTATTTCTCCCAACCCAAGTAATTCCCTCGGGAACAACAATAGCCGGGAGCGAAATGAAATTATGTGATGTTTTTGCCACAGCCGCATATTTTTGCCATGGACCAACCGTCCGTCGAGCACTCGATCTACACTGGCCTGACGCTTCAAAACGCAAATGAAGCCGAGTAAAGCGCATGTAGAGCGCCTAGTCAGGAAATCCATCAGAAACTTCGTATTCGGGAAGCTCTCGAAGCTGTCTTCGTCGTGATGTAGAGCGGGCCGGATCTCCACCGAAGGCCAACGTGAAGCCCTCTCACTCCCGCGACTTTTATGCCGGTGCCGGCGAGCCCTGCAAGGCAGGCCGCAACAGCAGTTGATGGCGGTATTCCAGTGCGATGGCGCCCCAGATCAGGCCGAGCAGCAGGTAGACATGGCGCCAGTGGTCGATGTCGATGAAGGTGCCGAGCCCGATATTGCCGATGAAGGCGACATAGGCGCACAGGAGATAGGGCTGCCACGGCCGGTCGCGCAGCAGGATGCGGAAGCCGGCTGCTATCGTCCACAAGACGAGCGCGAGGAACGACACGAAGCCGAGCCAGCCATAATCCATCAGCATCTTCAGCCAGATGTCGTGGGTGTCTTCACCGAAGATCGTGCCGAAGACCAGCGGGCCGATGCCGAACGGATGCTCCATCGCCATCTGGAAGCCGATGCCATAGCGGGCGAAGCGGCCGAGACGGGCGGTGTCGTAGCTCTGTTCGAGATGGGCACGGTTGGAGAACATCTCCGACACGCCGGGCAGCTGCAGGATGACGATCATGGCGACGACCAGCAGCGCCAGTGCTGCAATCGTCATCACCACCACGCGCAGCCGGAACATGCCGCTGGCGCTCTGCAGGAACAGGCAGCCGGTGAGCAGGACGGCCGAAACCGCGAACATGCCCCAGGCGCCGCGCGAAAAGGAGAAGAAGATGCCGGCGGTGATGATCAGCAGCGGCACCGCCAAAAGCGGCATGCGTGTCACCGGTCCGGTCAAAAGCAGATAGAGCAGATAGATGCCGGGCAGCACCAGGAACGGGCCGAACACGTTCGGGTCCTGGAAGGCGCCGGCGGCACGATCGTATTTGGTGAACATCTCGGCGCCCGGAAAGGCGTGGAAGTAGCCTGCAATGCCAAGCAGCGAGGTCGCCACGGCCGAAACCACATAGGCAATGAAGATCAATCGGTAGAGGTTCGGCTGTACGGCGGTGATCGATGCGAAGAACACTGCGCTGAAGGCGAGAAACAGCGAGACGGCGAGATAGAGCGGCGTGTTGGCGACGTCCGCCATCTGCGTCATGGAGATCATGCCGCCGATGTTCATCGTCACCAGCAGCACCAGCAGCGGCGTTGCCGCGCGGGAAATCCGCAAGCCGAAAAGCGCCCAGATGGCAATCAGCCCGGCCATGTAGAGCTCATAGGGCGCCGGCTCGCTGATGACGAAGCCGGACAGCAGAATGCCGAGGAAGACCGCGCCCGAGGAAATCAGCGCGACCAGCTTGGCGTTGACCACGGCCTGCGGCAGATCATGGCTGATCGCACTCAATAGGCGTTTTCCGTATTGAGCAGCCGGAGCGGCGTCAGGAACAGGATCCGCAAATCGAACAGCAGCGACCAGTTCTCGATGTAGTAGAGATCATACTCCGTGCGCATGCGGATCTTCTCGTTGGTGTCCATCTCGCCGCGCCAGCCATTGATCTGCGCCCAACCGGTGACGCCGGGCTTGACCTTGTGGCGGGCGAAATAGCCGTCGACGACCTCGTTGTAGAGCAGGTTATGCGACTGCGCGGCGATGGCGTGCGGACGCGGGCCGACCAGCGATAGCGAACCCAGAAGCGAATTGAAGAACTGCGGCAGCTCGTCGATCGAGGTCTTGCGGATGAAGCGGCCGACGCGGGTGACGCGAGGATCGTTCTTGGTCACCGTCTGCTTGGCGGTTGGGTCGGCCTTGTCGGTATACATCGAACGGAACTTGTAGACCTCGATGATCTCGTTGTTGAAACCGTGCCGCTTCTGATGGAACAGCACCGGACCCTTGCTGTCGAGCTTGATGGCGATGGCGGTCGCCAGCATCACCGGCGAGAACACGACGATGCCGATCAGGCTGAAGACAATGTCGAAGGCGCGTTTGGCCACCGAATCCCAGTCGTTGATCGGCTTGTCGAAGATATCCAGCATCGGCACCGCGCCGATGTAGGAATAGGCACGCGGGCGAAACTGCAGCGCGTTGGAATGCGCCGAAAGCCGGATGTCGACCGGCAGCACCCACAGCTTCTTCAGCAACTGCAGAACGCGCGATTCGGCGGTCAGCGGCAACGATACGATCAGCATGTCGATACGCGCGATCCGGGCGAATTCGATCAGTTCCGAAATGGTGCCGAGCTTGGGGTAGCCGGCGACGATGGGCGGCGAGCGCTTGTCGCCGCGATCGTCGAAGATGCCGCAGATGCGGATATCGTTGTAGGGC
>NZ_RZQP01000214.1:0-10853 GCF_003998165.1 Mesorhizobium sp. M7A.F.Ca.US.007.01.2.1
GACCAGCGCCCCCGATCAACCGCCGATGGCAGCGGCGCCGAAAGGCGTCGAGGGCTCGTGGATCGACGCCAAGGGCACCGGCCTGTCGACCTTCACCGGCGGCACCTTCACGACGGTAGCCACCGACACCGGCCAGAAGCTTGCCGACGGCAGCTACACGATGACCGGCGCCACATCGGTGCAGATCAACGGCACCTCGCTGATCCGCCAGACCGCGGTCAGCTTCAACTGCCTGATGGTGTCGACAAGCCAGCTCAACTGCACGAGCTCCAGCGGTCAGAATTTCGTGCTGACAAGGCGCGTCTGAACCCACGACCATTCGTTTTCCAAGGACGGCGGCCGGTTGGCCGCCGTCCTTTTTTGTGCCGGCAAAGGGTCCCGGATTCCGCTTGCGTCATCCGGAACGCGATGGGAACATGGCCAAAGCGCCGGCTGTTATGTTCCAGTCAAGCAAGAGCGCTAATGGCCTCTGATCAGCTTTCCGGGAGACGAAGATGAAGAAGCTTGCCGCCATTGCAGCCCTGTCAGCCTCAACCCTCGGCCTGTCGGCCGGCGCGTCCTTTGCCGACTACACGCTGAACATCCTGCATATCAACGACTGGCACAGCCGCATCGAAGGCAACAACAAATATGAATCGACCTGCTCGGCGGACGAGGAGACCAAGGGCGAGTGCATCGGCGGCGCGGGCCGGCTGATCACCGCGATCGCCCAGGAACGCAAGAAGCTGGAAGGCCAGAACGTGCTGCTGCTCAGCGCCGGCGACAATTTCCAGGGCTCGCTGTTCTACACGACCTATAAGGGCAAGGTCGAAGGCGAATTCCTCAACGACATGAAGTTCGATGCCATGGCCCTCGGCAACCATGAATTCGACGACGGCGAGGCCGCCTTGGCGCCGTTCCTCGACATGATCAAGTTCCCCGTGCTCGGCGCCAATGTGAAGGCCAACGCGCAATCCAAGCTCGGCGACCGCGTCAAGCCATCTGTTGTCGTCGAGGTCGGCAGCCAGAAGATCGGCATCATCGGCGCGATCACCAACGACACGCCGGACCTCGCTTCGCCGGGTCCCAACGTCGCCATCGAGGACGACGTCAAGTCGATCACTGCCGAAGTCGAGAAGCTCAAAGGCGAAGGCGTCAACAAGATCATCGCCGTGACCCATATCGGCTACAAGCGCGAACGTGACGTCATCGCCAAGATCCCGGGCGTCGATGTCGTCGTCGGCGGCCACAGCCATTCCCTGCTGTCGAACACCGATCCGAAGGCGGAAGGCCCCTACCCGACGATGGTCGACAATCCGGACGGCTACAAGGTGCCGGTGGTGCAGGCGGCCTCCTATTCGAAATATCTCGGCGAGTTCAAGGTGGTGTTCGACGACAATGGCGTCGTCAAATCGGCCAGCGGCGACCCGATCTATCTCGACAAGTCGATCACCCCCGACCCGGCCGTGCTCGCCCGCATCAAGGAGCTTGGTGCGCCGATCGAGGCGTTGAAGAACAAGGAAGTGGCCGAAACCACCGACGTCATCGACGGCAGTCGCGAGAGCTGCCGCACCCGCGAATGCGCGATGGGCAATCTCGTCTCCGACGCCATCCTCGACCGCGTCAAGGGACAGGGCGTCGAGATCGTCATCTCCAATGGCGGCGGCCTGCGCGCCTCGATCGACAAGGGCACCGTCACCATGGGCGAGGTGCTGACCGTGCTGCCCTTCCAGAACACGCTGGCGACCTTCCAGATTTCGGGCAAGGATCTGGTGGCCGGCCTCGAGGGCGGTCTCAGTCAGGTCGAGGACGGCGCCGGGCGCTTCCCCCAGGTCGCCGGCCTGAAATATTCCTTCGACAAATCCGTTGCGCCCAATGCCGGCCGGGTCAAATCGGTGGAGGTCATGGAAGGCGGTGCCTGGACGCCGATCAAGCCGGAGAAGGACTATCTGGTCGCCACCAACAACTATGTTCGCCAGGGCGGCGACGGCTACAAGGTCTTTGCCGACAAGGCCAGGAATGCCTACGACTACGGCCCCGGCCTCGAACAGGTGGTTGCCGACTATCTCGGCGCCCACCGGCCCTACACGCCGAAGCTCGACGGCCGCATCACCGAAATAGCCGCGACCGTCGCCGCGGCGCCTGCGACCCCGGCAAGCGATCCGGCCAAGCCAGCCGAAGCAGCCCCGGCCACCCCGGCGCCCGCACCGGCTGAAGCCGCCAAGCCTGCCGAAGCGGCACCGGCAATGCCTGAATTGCCGGCCAACTCGGGCGATATCGCCAACACACCACCGGCCATATCGACGGAAGGAGCACCTCCCCCGCCAGCGCAACCAGCCGCGCCGGCACCGGCCGAGCCGGCAAAGCCTGCTGAGGCCGCGCCAGCGGAAGCCAGCCATGTCATCGTTGCCGGCGACACCTATTGGGATCTGGCCAAGAAAGCCTATGGCGACGGCGCCAGGTGGAAGGTCATTTCGGGCGCCAACAAGGGCTACGAACCCCGCCGGCTTCCTGTCGGCGCAACGCTGACCATCCCGCCGAAATAGCTCGCTTATATGCCTGAATGACACCGCCCGTCCGAAAACCGGACGGGCGTCCTGTTTTCGGGCTAATGCATGTCGCCCAAAAGTGACCTCGGTTTTGGGAAAACGACATGCATAAAACAAAGAGTTAAAGCGGGTCGTCTGAATCCATTCGGACAATCCGCTTTAAGGTGCGGCCAGACGCTGCATTGAATGCGCGCGCAAGATGGTTAGGTTCGCGTCTCCCGGAGAACCCTTATGACGCTTCCCACCCCTGCCGATCCCAAGGTCGCAAAAGCGCTCGGCCCGTTGCCCGCTGGGCATCCGCCGGTCAAGGCGGGCAAGATCGGCGTCATGCTGGTCAATCTGGGCACGCCCGATGGCACCGATTTCAAGCCGATGTGGCGGTATCTGCGTGAATTCCTGTCCGATCCGCGCGTCATCGAGCTCAACAGGGCGATCTGGTATCCGATCCTCTATGGACTTGTGCTCACCACGCGCCCCAAGAAGTCGGGCGCCAATTACGCCCGGATCTGGAACCGGGAAAAGAACGAGTCGCCGCTGCGCACCTACACCCGTGCCCAGGCCGAAAAGCTGGCCGAAGCGCTGCGCGACCTGCCTGATGTCGTCGTCGACTGGGCGATGCGCTATGGCAATCCTTCGACTGCCAGCATTGCCCAGCGTCTGGCCGACCAGGGCTGCGACCGCATTCTTTCGTTTCCGCTCTATCCGCAATATTCGGCGACGACCACGGCAACAGCCAACGACCAGCTGTTTCGCGCGCTGATGAAGATGCGCCGCGCGCCGGCCGTCCGCAGCGTGCCACCCTACTATGACGAGCCGGTCTATGTCGAGGCGCTGGCGCGTTCGATCGAACGGCATCTGGCGACGCTGGATTTCGAGCCGGAGGTGGTCATCACCTCCTATCACGGCATTCCAAAACCCTATTTCGAGAAGGGCGATCCCTATCATTGCCACTGCCAGAAGACGACGCGGCTGTTGCGCGAACGGCTCGGCTGGGATGACAGGAAACTGATCATCACCTTCCAGTCGCGCTTCGGCGCGCAGGAATGGCTGCAACCCTATACCGACAAGACGGTGGAGAAACTCGCACAGGACGGCGTCAAGTCGATCGCCGTCGTCAATCCCGGCTTTTCCGTCGACTGCATCGAGACGCTGGATGAGATCGGCCGCGAGGCGGCCGAAACCTTCCACCATGCCGGCGGCAAGAATTTCGCCCATATCCCTTGCCTCAACGACAGCGCGGAGGGGATGGCGGTGATCGAGGCGATGGTGCGGCGCGAACTGTCTGGCTGGGTCTAGGAGAAATTCCAGGAAAAGTGTGAAACGGTTTTCCCGGGAAAAGCGAATAGCGCTTTCCCTTGGGAATTTCGTCAACCGGAGTTAGAGCGGCTCGCCGCTCTAACTCCGGAACAACACAAGCTCCGGGGCGTTAAGGCGCGCCGCCGGAGAATGCGATGCCCCGCAAACTCGACCTCAGAACTGGCCAGCCCGTCTGGTCAGCCTATCGCGCGCCTGCGGTGCCGACGGACGGCCTGATCCGGGACGTCAAGGCAGATGTGCTGGTCGTCGGCATGGGCATCAGCGGCGCCATGATGGCCGAGGCGCTGACGGCCGATGGCCATCGGGTGATCTGTATCGACCGGCGCGGTCCGCTGAAGGGCTCGACGGCCGCAACCACCGCACTGGTGGCATTCGAAATAGACCAGCCTCTCTCCACGCTTTCGAAGATGATCGGCAGAGCCTCGGCGCAGCAGGCCTGGCGGCGCTCGCGGCTCGCCGTCTCCAATCTCGCCGGACGCATCGCCGAACTCGGCATCAACTGTGGCCTGAGCCGGACGCCGTCGCTCTATCTGTCTGGCACGATACTTGGTCCGTCGGAACTGCGCGACGAGGCCAAGGCACGGCGGCTGGCCGGCATCGCCGCGACCCATCTGACGCCGGCGCCGCTGGCGGAGACATTCGGCATCGACCGCGAAGGCGCCATTCTCAGCCACGGCAACATCGCGCTCGACCCGCGTAAGCTGACGGCTGGGCTGCTGCTGAAATCCCTTCAGCGCAAGGCTCGCTTCTACGCCCCCGTCGAAGCGACAGTGATTGAGGATAGCGCCGAAGCTGTTGTCGTCGCGACCAGGGATGGCCCGACCATAACCGCGCGACATATTGTTCTGGCCACCGGCTACGAACTTGTGGAGATCGTGCCGGCCGCGGCCCACCGGATCATCTCGACATGGGCGATCGCAACATGCCCGCAACCGCGAAAGCTCTGGCCGGACGCAGCGTTCATCTGGGAAGCGTCGGAGCCGTATCTGTATATGCGCACGACGATCGACGGCCGGGTCATTTGCGGCGGCGAGGACGAGGATTTTGTCGACGAAGCGCGGCGCGACGAGCTGATCGCCGACAAGAGCACACGCATCGCCGAGAAGCTCGGCCTGGTATTTCCGCATCTCGACACCAGGCCCGATTTTGCCTGGACCGGTTCGTTCGGCACCACAACCACCGGCCTGCCCTATATCGGCGCCATTCCCCACCACCCGCGCATCCATGCGGTGATGGGCTACGGCGGCAACGGCATCACCTTCTCGCAGATCGCTTCCGAAATTCTCCCGGCTTCGATCAACGGGCTGGAGGACACGGATGCAAGATTGTTTGCCTTCAACCGCTGATCGCACCCGCAAACAATCCGTCATCACCTGATTGTAACGCATCTGAAACACACTTAAGTCTTTGGTGAAGTCGGCCGCGCGAGAATGGCTTGTGCGGCCTTCGTCTGAGGGAGAGCCAAATGGATTTCAGTGGTTTCGATATTGCGGTTGGTGCACTTGCCCTTCTGGTATTGGTGCTGCTGATCAAAGGCATCAGGACAATCCCGCAAGGCTACAACTATACGGTGGAGCGCTTTGGCCGTTACACCAAGACACTGAGCCCGGGTCTCAATTTCATTTACCCGTTCATCGACCGCATCGGCGCCAAGATGAACATGATGGAGCAGGTGCTCGACGTTCCAAGCCAGGAAATCATCACCCGCGACAACGCCATTGTCGGTGTCGACGGCATCGCCTTTTTCCAGATCCTCAACGCCGCTCAGGCCGCCTACCAGGTTTCCGGCCTGCAGAACGCCATCCTCAATTTGACGATGACCAACATCCGTACCGTCATGGGTTCGATGGATCTCGATGAACTCCTGTCGAACCGCGACGCCATCAACGAGCGCCTGCTGCGCGTCGTCGATGAAGCGGCCCACCCGTGGGGCATCAAGATCACCCGCGTCGAAATCAAGGACATCAACCCGCCGGCCAACCTTATCGAATCGATGGGCCGGCAGATGACCGCGGAACGCAACAAGCGCGCCCAGATCCTTGCCGCCGAAGGCCTCAAGCAGTCGCAGATCCTCGAGGCCGAAGGCCGCAAGGAAGCCGCCTTCCGCGATGCCGAGGCGCGCGAGCGTTCGGCCGAGGCGGAGGCCCGCGCCACCCAGGTGGTGTCGGAAGCGATCTCCAAAGGCGATGTGCAGGCGCTGAACTACTTCGTCGCCCAGAAATACACCGAAGCGTTGGGCAAGATCGGCACCGCGACCAACAGCAAGATCGTGCTGATGCCCTTCGAGGCATCGTCGCTGATCGGTTCGCTCGGCGGCATTGGCGAGATCGCCAAGGAAGTCTTCCGCAGCGAGGGCACGACCGGCTCGCAGAGGCAGGCCGCGCGCCCGCCGGTCGTTCGCCCAACCGACAACTGAGGTCGAAACCAATGATCGACCGCATCGTTTCCGAACTCGGCCCCTGGAACTGGATGGTTCTCGGTTTCGTCCTGCTGGTGATGGAAATCATCGCGCCGGGTATCTTCATGCTGTGGATCGGCATCGCCGCGCTGATCATCGGCGCTGTGTCGCTGCTGATCTGGGACACCGGCTTCTGGACATGGCAGGTCCAGGTCCTCGCCTTCCTGGCGCTGTCGCTGGTCTCGGCCTATGTCGGCAAGAAGCTGGTCGGCAGCCGCAACGACCCGACCGATCAGCCGCTGCTCAACCGGCGCGGCGCGCAGATGGTCGGCAGGATGGCGACACTTGCCGAACCGATCCGGGACGGGCGCGGCCGCATCAAGCTGGGCGACACACTGTGGCGTGTCTCCGGCCCTGACCTGCCGGCCGGCACGCAAGTGCGCGTGACGGGTGCGGCCGATACGGATCTGGAACTGACCGTCGAGGCGGTCTGAACGTTCAGGCGGCGCCGATACGCAGCAGATCATGCAGGTGGATGAGGCCGACTGGTTTCCGGCCCTCCACCACCATCAGGCTGGTGATGGCTGAATTGTTGATCGTCTGCAGCGCCGTTGCCACCAGCGTGTCCGGCGTCGCGGTCTTCGGACCTCTTGTCATCACCTGATCCACCGTCATCGCCAGCAGATTGCTGCCGATGTGACGGCGGATGTCGCCATCGGTGATGATGCCGACCAGCGCACCGTCGACATCGGTGATCGCGACGCAGCCAAATCCTTTGCGCGACAGTTCCAGGATCGCGTCCTGCATGCCGGTGCCCGCAACCACCAGCGGCAGCCTGTCGCCGACATGCATGATCTCGCGGATCTGCGTCAGGTTGGCGCCGAGCTGGCCGCCCGGGTGAAAGGTGCGGAAATGGTCCGGCGTGAAGCCGCGTGCTTCGAGCAGCGCGATCGCCAGCGCGTCGCCCATCACCAGTTGCAGCAGCGTCGATGTCGTTGGCGCCAGGCCGTGCGGACAGGCCTCCGGAGCGCGCGGCAAAAGCAGCACCACGTCCGCCGCCCGCGCCAGCGCCGATGTCTCTCCGGCGGTGACGGCGATCAGCGGAATGGAAAAGCGCCTGGAATAGGCGACGATGCCCATCAGTTCCTTGCTTTCGCCCGACCACGACATGGCGATGATGGCGTCGTCCCTGGCGATCATGCCGAGATCGCCGTGGTTGGCTTCGGCGGGATGGACAAAGAAAGCCGGCGTGCCGGTCGAGGCCAGCGTCGCGGCGATCTTCGAACCGATATGGCCGCTTTTGCCGACGCCGGTGACGATGAGCCGGCCTTCAATCCCCGAGATCATCTCGACCGCCTGGGCGAAAGGCGCGGCCAGCCCATTCTCCAGCGCCTCGGCGAGGGCTTCGACACCAGCCTGTTCTGTCGCCACCGTCCTCAGCGCCGAAGCGATCGAGGCTTGCCTGTCCAAAGGCTTCTTATCCAGGGATCCCGCATGCATGGCTGATGCGATTAGCGCTTTGCCGGCGCGCTGTCCAACGGAAATGGCCCCAGGCATATCGCCCGAACGTGTGCGGTGGTTTCAGACGACGGCAGGCGAGAAAACGCACGCAGTATGAATCCCTTTGGAAATCAGCGCTTCAGGCAGCTGACGGGCCGCTGCCTCAACCCTCCGTTAACCATCCCCATTTACGGTTCGGTAAGTATGGCGCGCGTGCGCCGCGCAAGCAGTGGTGGCGATGTCCGGGGTCCAGCCAGAAAATTCGACGCGACGTGGGGGCAAGGCGGTCTGCGCCTTGCTGCTGGCAACCAGCATGTTTGCCTTGCTGCGCCCAACGGCGCTCCATGCCCAGGAAACCGAACTGCGCGGCGAAGTTTCGGAATCGGCGATCCTGTCCGACCAGCAGCGCAAGGCGAGACAGCTGGCCTTGGCAGCGCAGGGTCAACAGCCGGCCAACGCCGCGCAGGACAATGCGCCGGCCCGCACCTATCTGCCGGCCAGCGCCGGTGCCGTGCCTGACGACGCCGACACTGGCGACGCCACCGCGACCGGCAGCCTCTTCGACCCGCCGGCAGCCACTGACGACACGTCCGCCGACACGGCGGCGCCGCCCAAGCCGCGCCGCCGCTCATCGAGCGCCAGGCAGAATGCGGCTGACCAAGCCAAGGACAAGGCTGCCGACAAGTCGAAAAAGAAGAAGAAATCGACGGCCGACACCTCCGACATCACCGCTTCCACGACCGCCTCCCGGACCGCCTCCACGACGGACGCCACCGATGCTGCAGAGACCGATGCGGACACGGCCAACCGCCGCGCACTCACCATCGACAGCGCCGACAGGCAGAAGCTCGACCCAGGAGCGGAGCGTACGGACGCCATCGAAGGCCAGAAGAAGAAGCTGGAGGATGATCCGTTTGCCGCCACCGGCGTCAAATGGGGCTCCTTCGTCATCCGGCCGACGATCGAACAGGGCCTGACCGCCACCTCGAACGGCGATTCGAGCAGTGCAGGCAAGTCGGCGCTGCTGTCCGAGACGGCGCTGCGCTTTTCCGCCGCCTCCGACTGGCGCGAGAACTCCGCTACGATCGACGGCTATGGCCTTTTTCGCGAGACCGTCTCGGGTTACCCGGTTCACGACGAGCAAGGCCGCATCGAAGGCCAGCTCAATGTCGACCTCGACAATGAATTGCGCGCCATCGCCAAGCTCGGCTACGAGGCCGTGCCGGAATCGGCATCATCGCCGGACGCCATTGCCGGCGTCAGCAAGCAGCCGCTGCGGCAGACCATCGATGGCAGCCTGGCCGTCGAAAAGCATCTCGGCAAGATGCAGTACACCTTGACCGGCGCGGTCTCGCACGACTTCTACGGCGACGCCAAGCTCTCGGACGGCACCTCGCTGTCGCAGAAGGATCAGGACTCGACGCTCTACACGGCGACGTTGCGCACCGGCTACGAGATCTCCCCTGCCCTGACCCCTTTCACCGAAATCGAGGTCGGCCGCCGGACCTATGATCAACGCATCGACAATGAAGGCTTCGAGCGCTCGTCGACGCGGCTCGGCGCCCGCGCCGGCCTTGCACTCGACATGGGTGAGAAGCTGTCGGGCGAATTCTCGGCCGGCTGGCTCAGGGAAGCGATCGACGACAAAAACCTTGATGCGATCTCGGGTGCCACCGTCAACGCCGACCTCAAATGGTCACCCGAGCGCGGCACCATAATCGGCCTGACCGGGCGGACCACCGTCGAGCCCACGACCACATCGGGCGAGAGCGGCGATATCCTCTATTCCGGTCGCCTGACAGGCGAACGCCAGATTCGCGCCAACCTCACCGCCAACGCGGCTCTGGGTCTCGACTGGCGTGATTACATCGGCATCGACGGCCATGACAGGGTGTTGAGCGCCGAGGCCGGCCTGACCTGGTGGCTGAACCGCTACGCCGGCCTGACCACAAGAGTGAGGAGCGAGAAACTGACCAGCAACCTGCCGGGCCGGGACTACACCGCCAACAGCATCTTCCTCGGCGTCAAGGTGCAGCGCTGAACGGCCGCACCAACGACATCCGGCCGCTCGCTAGGATGTTTTAAAACGCAGCGCCACGGCGCTCTGACGGCTTCAGCTCGTCGAGAAGCGTGCGGATGACGCCCGCCATGTTCTCGTTCATGTCGCTGCGCCACAGCGCGAAGGCGACATTGGCCTCGACAAAACCCTCCGGCGATCCGCAGTCGAACGTGCGGCCTCGATAGTGGTAGCCGTAGAAAGGCTGCTGCTTTTCCAGCTTCAGCATGGCGTCGGTGAGCTGGATCTCGTTGCCGGCGCCTTTTTCCTGACCTTCTAGGATCTTGAAGATCTCCGGCTGCAGGATGTAGCGGCCGTTGATGTACAGGTTGGACGGCGCGGTGCCGGCCTTCGGCTTTTCCACCATCTCGGTGATACGGAAGCCGTGATGCGTGTCCTCGCCGCGGCCGACGATGCCGTATTTGTGGGTTTCGGCGGGATCGCATTCCTGCACCGCGATGATGTTGTTGCCCGTCTCCTCGTAGAGCTCGACCATTGCCTTCGTGCAGCTCTTCTCCGACTGCATGATCATGTCGGGCAACAAAAGCGCGAAGGGCTCGTCGCCGACGAGCTCGCGGGCGCACCAGACGGCGTGGCCAAGTCCCATCGGCACCTGCTGGCGTGTGAAACTGGTCTGCCCCGGCGCCGGCTGCAGCCGCTGCAGACGGGCGAGCTGGTCGTCCTTGCCGCGCTGGGCCAGCGTGTCATAGAGTTCGAACTGGATGTCGAAATGGTCCTCGATGACGGCCTTGTTGCGGCCGGTGACGAAGATGAAATGCTCGATGCCGGCCTCGCGCGCCTCATCCACCACATACTGGATCACCGGCCGGTCGACGACGGTCAGCATTTCCTTGGGGACAGCCTTGGTGGCCGGAAGAAACCGTGTGCCGAGGCCGGCGACCGGGAAGACTGCCTTGCGAACTCTCTTCATGCTTTCAATTATCCGTTTGAGGGCCAGCTCCGCAATCCCCGTTTCAAGACATTTTCACGCCGGAATTGGGGATTACTGGGAAACTGAGGGGAACGTCCACCGGTAAAGCTTCGAAGCGTCTTT
>NZ_RZQP01000215.1:0-10763 GCF_003998165.1 Mesorhizobium sp. M7A.F.Ca.US.007.01.2.1
CGTCGAACAAGCCGGAACTGGTCGTGGTCGTCGAAAGCCCGGTGTCGTCGCAGCGTCGACGGGAGATGTTCGAGGCTGTCGACACCGTGCTGCGCCGCAGCCCCGAGGTGGGCGCCTACAACCAGACCTTTTGAATGGTGGTTGAATGACCGAGCGGATTGTCAGTTTTGTCATGAGCGGCGGCGTCGGCTCGCGGTTGTGGCCGCTGTCGCGCGAGGACAATCCCAAGCAGTTCCACGATCTGTCCGGCGACGGCTCGATGCTGGCCAAGACCTTGCGCCGGCTGACGGCCCGGCCGGAAGGCGAAACGCCGATCTTCCTGATTGCCGCGGAGCGCCATGCCGACCGCGTTCACGCCGATCTTGCCGGCCTCGACCTCGCCGGCGGCGGGCCGCTGTTCGAGCCGACCGGGCGCAACACAGCCGCCGCCGTCGCACTGGCGACACTGCGCACACTGTCCGAGTTCGGCGACAGCCTGGTGCTGGTGGTGCCGTCGGACCATGAGATATCGACCCCGCGCCAGTTCTGGCAGAGCGTCGAAGCCGGCACCGAGGCAGCGCGTAGCGGCCGGCTGGTGGTGTTCGGCATCAGGCCGACACAGCCCGAGACCGGCTACGGCTATATCGAGGTTGCGGCCGAAAGCGGCGGCATCTTCGACGTGTCGCGCTTCGTCGAAAAGCCGGATCTTGCGACTGCGCAAAGCTATCTCAAGGCCGGAAATTTCTACTGGAACACCGGTATCTTCCTTTTTCGCGCCAGCGCCATGCGTGATGCCTTCATAGCGTTCCAGCCGGATATCTGGCAGGCCACCGAAGCAGCCTACAAGGCAGCGACATCGGATTTATCCGGCCTTTACATGCCGCTAGAACTCTACGCCGCCATTCCGTCGAACTCGATCGACTACGCCATCATGGAGCGGGCAAAAGACATCGCGATGGTGCCGGCCGGCTTCCGCTGGAACGATCTCGGCTCATGGCAGTCGCTGCTCGATGTCGGCCCCGCCGACGACCGGGGCAATGTCATCATCGGCGATGTCGTCTCCATCGATTGCGAGAATTCCTACATTCGCAGTGACGGCCGCCTGCTGTCGGCGATCGGCATGAAGGACATCGCCATCGTTTCGACATCGGATGCCACCTTCGTCGCTCCGGTCAGCCACAGCCAGCACGTCAAGAAGATCGTCGAGCAGCTCGAAAAATCGGGTCGCCTGGAAACCAGGTTCACGCCGGCGCATGACCGCGTCATCGAAAGCGGCGCCTGGCGGCGGCGCGTGCATCACTGGCTGTTTCAGGAGACTTTGCCGCTGTGGTCGACATCGGGCGTCGACGAACGCCATGGCGGCTTTCACGAAGCGCTTGGCCTGGACGCTTCGCCGTTGATGAAGCCCAAGCGCATGCGCACCATGGCAAGGCAGGTCTATGCCTTCGCCGTTGCCCGGGCGCGCGGCTGGGACGGTCCGGCCGACCGGCTGATCAGCCATGGCATCGCCTTCATGGCCGGCAAGGGCCGCACCGACAAGGGCGGCTGGGTTCGGACGCTGAATGTCGACGGTTCGGTCGCCGACGCCACCGAGGATGCCTACGATCATTCCTGCGTGCTCCTGGCACTGGCGCATGCGCATATGTCTGGCAATCCCGACGCTTTGCGCCTCGGCGAGGAAACCTTCGCCTTTCTCGATGCGCATCTCGAAGACAGCCGCATGACCGGCTTCCTTGAGACATCGGATGGCAAAGGCGAGCGCCGCTCCAACCCGCATATGCACCTGCTCGAGGCCTTCCTCGCCTGGCACCAGGCGACCGGCGAGCGCGCCCATCTGCGCCGCGCAGCGCGCATCATCGACCTCTTCCGCAGTCATTTCTTCGATCCGGAAAGCTGGACGCTTGGCGAGTATTTCGATGCCGAATGGAAACCATCCGCCGGCGAGAAAGGCTCGTGGACCGAGCCTGGCCACCATTTCGAATGGGCCTCTTTGCTGGTCGATTTCGCTGGGCGCAGCGGCCAGGCCGAGTTGAGCGGCTTTGCCAGGAAACTCTACGCCTCGGCCATCGCCAATGGCCTCAACCGCGCCACCGGCCTTGCCTATGGCGCCGTCTCGCGACAGGGCCTGCCGCTCGACCTGATATCGCGCAGCTGGCCGCAGGCCGAAGCGGTGAAGGCGGCGATCGCGCTGGATGGTTCGGGCGGGCCCGATCTCAAGCCCGAGATTGAAGCGCGCGTCGGCCGGTTGTTCCGCTGGCACATCGACCCGGCGCCGCTCGGACTGTGGATCGACCGCATCGACGAACGCGGCCGCTCGCTGGCGACCGATGTGCCAGCCAGCATCTTCTATCATCTGGTCTGTGCGCTGACGCAATATCTGGACAGCACGGCCGACCTGAAGGCGTAGAGGGCTGGATCAGTACGGGCTCGCCACGTCACCCGTCTCGACATAGATCGACTTCAGCTGCGAATAGAGCGCCAGTGCGGCCAGTGAATTCTCACGTCCGATGCCTGACTGTTTGAAGCCGCCGAACGGGATTTCCACCGGCGTCAGATTATATGCGTTGATCCAGCAGGTGCCGGCCTGCAGTTCGGCGATGACGCGGTGGGCGCGCGGCAGGTCGCGCGTGAAGACGCCGGCAGCGAGGCCGAATTCGGTGTCGTTGGCGCGGTCGATCACCTCGTCCTCGCCGTCGAATTTCAACACGCTCATCACTGGTCCGAAAATTTCTTCACGGGCGATGCGCATGCCATCGGTCACGCCGGTGAACACCGTCGGCTCGACGAAGAAGCCGCCCTGAAAGCCCTGCAGCGAAGGCACATTGCCGCCGCAAGCAAGCGTCGCTCCATCCTGCTTGCCGATCTCGATATAGCCGGCCACCTTGTCGTGCTGCGCCTTGGAGACCAGCGGTCCCATCTGGGTTTCGGGATCGAGCGGGTCGCCGATGCGGATTTTCTTGGTCCGCTCTATCAGACGGTCGACAAAGCGGTCGTGGATGCCGCTCTGCACGAAGACGCGCGTGCCGTTGGAGCAGATCTGTCCGGTCGAATAGAAATTGCCGAGCATGGCGCCGCCAATGGCGTTCTCGATGTCGGCATCGTCGAACACGATCAGCGGCGACTTGCCCCCGAGTTCCATCGTCGCGTGCTTCATCTTCGAGCCGGCAAGCGACAGCACCTTGCGGCCGGTCGGCACCGAACCGGTCACCGAGACCTTGGCGACGACATCGTGGCCGACAAGCCCGGCGCCGACATCGCCATAGCCCTGCACAACGTTGAACAAGCCGTCGGGTAGCCCCGCTTCGCTGTAGATCTCGGCCAGTGCCAGCGCCGACAGCGGCGTGTTTTCCGACGGCTTGAACACCATGGCATTGCCCATGGCGAGCGCCGGTGCCGATTTCCAGCCGGCGATCTGGATCGGGTAGTTCCATGCGCCGATGCCGACACAGACGCCGAGCGCTTCGCGCCTTGTGTAGGCGAAGGGTCCGCCGAGATCGACCGACTCGCCATTGTAGGCGGCAACGGCACCGCCGAAATATTCAAGGCAGTCCGCAGCCGAGGGCGCATCCGCCACCAACGTTTCCTGGATCGCCTTGCCGGTGTCCAGCGTCTCGATGCGAGCGAGGTCGGCGTTGCGGGCGCGCAATATGTCGGCGGCGCGGCGCAGGATGCGCCCGCGCTCGACCGGCTTCAGCCGCGCCCAGGCGGGCTGCGCCGCCCGCGCGGCCTCGACGGCGAGTTCCAGCACGTTCGGCGTTGCCGAACGCAGCATGGCGATGGTCTCGCCGGTTGCCGGATAGATGACCGGCAGCGGGGCGCCGCCTTCGTCCTCGATGTAGCGTCCGTTGACATAGTGCGATGCCGTGGGCTGAGCGCGCATGGAAGTCTCCAGATTGTCTTTCGCGGCATGCGGATCGTGCAGTCACACGATCATGCTCTATCTGTCCGACGCCTGCCAGCGCGGATTGATCCATGGTTCCTGGTTGGACGGCGCCAGCGGCGTGCGGCCAAGGATGTGATCGGATGCCTTCTCGCCGGTCATGATCGACGGCGCATTGAGATTGCCGTTGGTGACGCGCGGGAAGATCGAGGAATCGGCGACCCGCAATCCTTCGACGCCGATGACCCGGCACTCCGGATCGACGACGCTCATCACGTCGTCGGCGCGGCCCATCTTGCAGGTGCCGCAAGGATGGTAGGCGCTCTCGGCGTGATCCCGGATGAAGATGTCGAGATCGTCGTCCGATTGCACGTGGCTGCCCGGCGATATCTCCTTGCCCCGATAGGGATCGAACGCCGACTGGCCGAAGATCTCGCGCGTCAGCCGGATGCAGTGGCGGAACTCCGCCCAGTCGTCCGGATGCGACATGTAGTTGAAGTGGATCATCGGTTTCGATTTCGGGTCCGGCGAGCGCAGCGTCACCGACCCCCGCGACTTCGAGCGCATCGGTCCGACATGCGCCTGGAAGCCGTGCGATTTGGCCGCCGCCTTGCCGTCATAGCGGACTGCCGCGGGGATGAAATGGTACTGGATGTCGGGGTAGTCGACGCCGGCACGCGATCGCACGAAGGCCGCCGCTTCGAAATGGTTGGTGGCGCCTAGCCCGTTCTTGAGGAACAGCCACTGCGCCCCGATGAGCGCTTTCGAGAACGGATTCAGCACCGAATTGAGCGTGATCGGCAGCAATGATTCCTGCTGGATGTAGAGCTCCATATGGTCCTGCAGGTTGCGGCCGACGCCGGGCCTGTCGGCCACCACCGGAATGCCGTTTTCGCGCAGATGCTCGGCCGGACCGATGCCGGACAGCATCAGGATCTTGGGCGAATTGATCGAAGATGCGGCGACGATCACCTCACGTCGCGCCTTAACGACCTGAATCTGTTTGTGAGCTTCGATCTCGACGCCGATGGCGCGCTGATTCTCGATGATCACCCGCCGCGCAAAGCCCTTGACCAGACTGACGTTTTTGCGCTTCAGCGCCGGCTTCAGATAGGCTGATGCCGCCGACCATCGGCGGCCGCCGCTGATGGTCTGCTCCATCGGCCCAAAACCTTCCTGCTTGGAACCGTTATAGTCCTCCGTCAGTTCGAACCCGGCCTGGCGGCCAGCCTCGACAAAGGCACCATAGAGCGGATTTTTACGCGAGCCGCGCTGCACATGCAGCGGGCCGCCGTGCCCGCGCCAGCCATCTTCGCCGCCATCCGAATCCTCCATGCGCTTGAAATAGGGGAGCACGTCGGCGAAGCCCCAGCCGGCCGCACCCTCTTCGGCCCAATGGTCGAAGTCGCGGGCGTGGCCGCGCACATAGACCATGCCGTTGATCGAGGACGAGCCGCCGATAACCTTGCCGCGCGGTGTCGCCAGCACACGGCCGCCGAGATGCGGCTCCGGCTCGCTGGCAAAGCCCCAGTCGTAGAGGCTCATGTTGAGCGGGATCGACAGCGCCGACGGCATCTGGATCAGCGGCCCGATATCGCTGCCGCCGAATTCGATGACGATGACCGAATGCTTGCCGTCTTCCGACAGGCGATAGGCCATGGCCGAGCCGGCCGAGCCGGAGCCGATGATGACGAAATCCGCTTCAAGCATGGTTCATATGCGCCATGAAATCGGCGAGCGAGACATTGCCGCCGGTAGCCACAACAAGGACGGTCTTGTCCTTCACATCCACCTTGCCGCCGAGCAATGCCGCGATCGACGCCGCCCCCGACGGTTCGAGCACCAGCTTCATGCGCTCGAAGGCGATCCGCATCGCGCGCCGCACCGATTGGTCGTCGACGGTGATGCCGTGAACACCCGCCGTCTTGACCGCGGCAAACGGAGCATCGCCCGGCCGTCGCGACATCAAACCGTCGCAGATCGATTTCGGCCCGATCGGCATCGTCTCGATGCTGCCATGCGCCAGCGACGAGCCCATGCCATTGAAACCTTCCGGCTCGACGCCGATGATCTCTGTGGCGGGCGACAGATAATGGAAGGCGAGCGAAACGCCGCCGATCAACCCGCCGCCACCGACCGAGCAGAACAAGAGGTCGGCGCTGGCACCTTTGGCTTCGAGTTGGTCAAGCGCTTCGAGGCCGGCGCCCGCCTGGCCGGCGACGATCTCCGGATCGTCGAATGGATGCAGCAGCGCCAGGCCCTCTGTCTCGGCGATCTCGCGCGCCTTGGCGGCGGCGACTTCCTCCCGCGCGCGCTCGCCATGGTCGGTCAGCACGACGCGGGCGCCATAGCCCGCCGTGGCATCACGCTTGGCGGCCGGTGCGTCGATCGGCATGACGATGGTGACGGGAACGCCAAGCGCCTGGCCGGCAGCCGCCAGCCCTTGCGCGAAATTGCCGGAGGAGTAGGCGACGACGCCCTTCTTCGCTTCGTCAACTGAAAGCTGCTTCAGGCGCCAATAGGCGCCGCGCACCTTGAATGAGCCGGCCCATTGCAGCGATTCCGGCTTGATGAAGACGCGGGCGGCGCCGGTCTCGCGGGCTAGTGCCGTCGATTCCAGCAGCGGCGTGATCTGCGTCGCCCTGGAGGTGACGGCATAGGCCTGCTTGAGATGGTCAAGGGAGGGGACGAGAAGGTCTGACATCATTCGCCTCGCGGATACCGTTTGCTCTCTTCGAGATTGTCGAGGTTCATGTGATTGCGCATGTAACGCTCGGACGCCTTTTGCAGGGGTTGGAAATCCCAGGGGTAATAGGCGCCGTTGCGCAGCGCCGGATAGACGACCCAGCGGCGCGCCTGGCTTTCGCGGACAGCGGCGTCGAAGCCGGCCATGTCCCAGCGCGCCTGGACTTTGTCCATGAATGCCGCCACCAAGCCGGCATTGGCGGGGTCGTCGGCCAGATTGTTTCGCTCGAGCGGATCGGCTTCGAGATCGAACAGTTGCGGCGGATCGAGCTCGCAGTGGACGAATTTGTATCTGCCGTCGCGGATCGCCACCAACGGCGCGTTGGACCCTTCGGCCGCATACTCCATCAACACCGGTGCGGTGCGCTCGATGCCCTCGGTGAGCGGCAGCAGCGACTGGCCGTCGGTCCACGGCGCGATCGCAGCGATGTCGATGCCGGCGAGATCGCAAAGCGTCGGCGCCAAGTCGAGATTGGAGACCGGCGTCTCGATCAGCCCGGCAGGAATGTCCTTGCCGGCGATCATCAGCGGCACCCGCGCCGAACCCTCGAAGAAGCTCATCTTGAACCACAGGCCGCGCTCGCCGAGCATGTCGCCGTGATCCGAGCAGAACAGGATGATTGTGTCGTCGGCCATGCGGGTGCGCTCGAGAACGTCCAGGATCTCGCCAAGCTTGTCGTCGACATAGGAGATGTTGGCGAAATAGCCCTGCCGCGAACGACGCACCTGCTCTGGCGTGATCTCGAAAGAGGGGTAGTCACTGGCGTGGTACAGTCGCCGGGAATGCGTATCCTGCTGGTCATACGCGATGAACCCGGTTTCCGGGTCCAGCGCCTGGCAATGCTCATAGAGATCCCAATACTGCTTGCGCGCGACATAGGGATCGTGCGGATGCGACAGCGAGACAGTGAGGCACCAAGGCCGATGGTTCGCATCGTCCTGTTCGCGCGAAAGCTGATAGAGCTTCTGCGTGGCCAGGAACACGACCTCGTCGTCATACTCCATCTGGTTGGTGATCTCGGCGACGCCTGCACCGGTCACCGAGCCCAGATTGTGATACCACCAGTCGATACGCTCGCCGGGCTTGCGGTAATCCGGCGTCCAGCCGAAATCGGCTGGATAAATGTCGGTCGTCAGCCGCTCCTCGAAACCATGCAACTGGTCCGGCCCAACGAAATGCATCTTGCCCGACAGGCAGGTGTAGTAGCCGGCGGCGCGCAAATGATGGGCAAAGGTCGGGATCGATGAGGCGAATTCGGCGGCATTGTCATAGACGCCGGTGCGCGACGGCAATTGCCCGCTCATGAACGAGGCACGGCCCGGCGCGCAGAGCGGCGAGGCCGTGTAGTTGTTGGCAAAGCGCGCCGAACGCGCGGCCAACGCTTTCAGATGCGGTGTATGCAGAAACTCCGCCGGTCCGTCCGGAAACAGGGTTCCGTTGAGCTGGTCGACCATGACGATCAGGAAATTGGTTGGCTTCATTGTCACTGTTTGCGCCGCTCGCCAAGTTTGGTTTCGAGATAGTCCTCGACCAGCGCGATCGCGGTCGCGGCATCGGGCACGCCGTCTTTCAGCGCCCGCCTGATGTAGAGCCCGTCGATCATCGCCGCGGTCGCTTCGGCGGCGCGGTCGGCTTCGGCTCTGGGCAAGATCCCGGTCAGCCCGCTCATCAGGTTCGAGTGCAGCCGCCGCGCGTAGACCTTGAGCAGCCGGCGCAAGGCCGATGATTTCTGCGCCTCGACATAGAAGGCGAGCCAGGCGGCGATGGTTTCCGGCTGGAACTGGATGTCGGAGAAATTGACAGCGACCACCGCCGAGACCCTTTCGCGCGCGCTATTGGCCGAGCCAAGGGCGCGCAACGTATCGGCTGTAAGCTCCGCCAGTATGTGCCGCATCGTCGCCAAGAGCAGCTCGTCCTTGGCACCAAAATAATGATGGGCAAGGGCGGACGACACGCCGGCGCGTCCGGCGATCTCGGACATGGTCACGTCGAGCGAACCGCGCTCGCCGATCGCCGAGATCGTCGCGTCGATCAGCGCCTTGCGGCGCAGCGGTTCCATTCCGATTTTCGGCATCTCGCCATGATCCTTTGAGAGAATAGGATTATTTTTTATTGACGCGTCAATCAACAAAAAAATCGGCCGCGATCTCGGCTGTACCAAGCGATTGTACGCCTCCAGCCCTTCACGAAACCGGCACGATTGTTTATCTTTGAACAATAGATGCGAAATGCGCCGTGAGCCGACATGCCAGGCCGGCGCCAAGGATGGAGACCGCCATGACCGCATGCATCGTCGGATGGGCGCATTCGCGCTTCGGCAAGCTTGAGGGCGAAACGCTCGAAAACCTCATCGTCAAGGTGGCAACGGACGCGCTCGACCATGCCGGCATCGGTCCCGACGAGGTCGACGAGATCGTGCTCGGCCACTTCAACGCCGGTTTTTCGGCGCAGGATTTCACCGCCAGTCTGGTGCTTCAGGCCGACGACCGGCTGCGCTTCAAGCCGGCGACGCGTGTCGAGAACGCTTGCGCCACCGGATCGGCGGCGGTCCGCCAGGGCATCCGCGCCATTGACGCGAATGCCGCTCGCATCGTGCTGGTGGTCGGCGCGGAGCAGATGACGACGACGCCGGGGCCGGAGATCGGCAAAAACCTGCTCAAGGCGTCCTATCTGCCCGAGGACGGCGAGACACCCGCGGGTTTCGCCGGCGTCTTCGGCAAGATCGCGCAGGCCTATTTCCAGCGTTATGGCGATCAGTCGGATGCGCTGGCCATGATTGCCGCCAAGAACCACAAGAACGGCGTCGACAATCCCTATGCGCAGATGCGCAAGGATTTCGGCTACGAGTTCTGCCGCCAGGAGAGCGAGAAGAACCCCTTCGTTGCCGGTCCTCTGAAGCGCACCGACTGCTCGCTGGTCTCCGACGGCGCCGCCGCCCTTATCCTTGCCGACACCGCCACGGCGCTGAAGATGCGCCGTGCCGTTGCCTTCCGCGCCAACGAACATGTGCAGGATTTCCTGCCGATGTCGAAGCGCGACATTCTGACCTTCGAAGGCTGCGAGCAGGCCTGGAACCGGGCGCTGAAATCGGCCGGCGTGACGCTCGACGATCTGTCCTTCGTCGAAACGCATGACTGCTTCACCATTGCCGAACTGATCGAGTACGAGGCGATGGGCCTTGCCAAGCCGGGAGAGGGGGCGAAGCTGGCGTTGGACGGCACAACGGCCAAGGATGGTCGCCTGCCGGTCAATCCATCCGGCGGGCTGAAGGCCAAGGGCCATCCGATCGGCGCCACTGGCGTGTCCATGCATGTCTTGACCGCCATGCAGCTTGTCGGTGAGGCCGGCGGCATCCAGGTGCCGGGCGCAAAACTGGGCGGCATCTTCAATATGGGCGGTGCGGCGGTCGCCAACTACGTTTCCATTCTCGACCGGATCAGATAAACCGCCCGCATTTGCGGAAGGTGACATGACAAATCCGGTTCTGATCGAAGTCTTGCGCGGCGCGATCGTCGAGAGCGCGCATCGCGGCTCAGTCGCGGTCTTCGATGGCGACGGCAAGCCCGTGTGGGAGATCGGCGATACGGCCAAGCCGGTGTTTCCGCGCTCGGCGGTCAAGGCGATCCAGGCCTTGCCGTTGGTCGAAAGCGGGGCGGCGGATGCCTATGGTTTCGGCAACCGCGAACTGGCGCTCGCCTGCGCCTCCCACTCGGGCGAGCCGGCACATGTCGACCTTGCGCGATCCATGCTGGCCAAGGCTGGGCTGGACGGATCGGCGCTCGAATGCGGCACGCATTGGCCGTCCAATCATGACGCCGAGATTGCGCTCGCCCGCGCCGGCGGCTCGCCGAACGCCTTGCACAACAATTGTTCGGGCAAACATTCCGGCTTCCTCTGCACCTGCGTCCACGCCGGCATTGCGCATCGCGGCTATGTCAAGCCGGGACACGGCCTGCAGGACATGGTGCGCGACGCCATGCAGTCGGTGACGGGCGCTGTCCATGGTGAGGACCAGCGTGCCATCGACGGCTGTTCGATCCCGACCTACGCGGTGCCGCTCAGGAGCTTCGCGCTCGGCTTTGCCCGCATGGCCACGACATCAGGTTTTGGTCCCGAGCGAGCCAAGGCCGCGAGGCGGCTGCTGGCTGCATGCATGGC
>NZ_RZQP01000216.1:0-10809 GCF_003998165.1 Mesorhizobium sp. M7A.F.Ca.US.007.01.2.1
CGCCGCACTGATGTCGGGCCTGATCCGTTTCCTGCGGCTCACCATGCAGTCGCTGATCCTCGGCCTCGGCGCCTATCTGGTGATCGAGCGGCAGATCACCGGCGGCACCATGTTCGCCGCGAGCCTCTTGCTGGGCCGGGGGCTGCAGCCGGTCGAGCAGATCGTCGGCCTTTGGCGCAGCCTGATCCTGGGGCGGGCGGCGTTGGCAAGGGTCGAGAAGCTGGTCGACGGGCGCGCGCAGAGCGAAAGATCGTTCAACCTGCCCAAGCCCACCGGCAAGATTTCGGTCGAGCAGGTCAGCTTTGCAATCGCCAGCCAGCAGAAAGTGCTTCTGCGGGACGTATCGTTCCGGCTGGAAGCAGGCGAGACGCTGGGAATCGTCGGCCCTTCCGGCGCCGGCAAGTCGACGCTGGCGCGTCATCTCGCGGGCGTCATGCAACCCAGCCGCGGTACCGTCAGGCTGGACGGGGCCGACCTATCGCAATGGGGACACGACGCGCTCGGCGACCACATCGGCTACCTGCCGCAGGATATCGAACTCTTCTCCGATACGGTCGCCGCCAACATCGGCCGCTTCAAGACCAATGTCGACCAGGAGGTCATCGAGGCCGCGCGGCTCGCCGGCGTGCATGAGATGATCATCCGCCTGCCGCAAGGCTATGAGACGCAGATCGGCGAAGGCGGCGCAGTGCTGTCAGGAGGATATCGCCAACGGATTGCTCTTGCCCGCGCAGTGTTCGGAACGCCGAACCTGATCATTCTCGACGAGCCCAGCTCCAATCTCGATGCCGATGGCGACCGCGCGCTGAGCGACTGCGCGATCGAACTCAAGCGCCGCGGCAGTACGGTGATCATCGTCTCTCACCGGCCCTCGACCCTGGCGAATGTCGACAAGATCCTCCTGTTGCGCGATGGCGCCGTCGAGGCCTTTGGCATGAGAAACGAGATCGTGGCGCTCCTCAACCAGCGCGCGGCTCCAATGGCGGTGGCAACGCAATGAACCGTGTTTGGAGAGAGCGATGAGCGACGGCGCGCTTACCTACCGGAGCCTGCCTGGCGACGCCGGTATTCTGGCCCCGGATTCGATCCGGGTGCCGGCCTATATCGGTCTGCTGATCATCGTTGCTTTCTTTGGCATCTTTGGCGGCTGGGCGGCCTTTGCCCCGCTGAACGGCGCCGTGCTTGCCGACGCCATCGTCAAGGTGGATGGCAATCGCAAAAGCGTACAGCACTTCGACGGCGGTACGGTGAAGGAGATCCGCGTCAAGGATGGCGACGTCGTCAGGAAGGGCGACATCATGCTGAAGCTGGACGACACCAGGATTCGGTCCGAGTTCAATCTTTATGCCCAGCAATATGCGCTGTTGCGCGCAACCGATGCCAGGATCCGAGCCGAACTGGACGGCAGCGAGGTTGTTGCCTTTCCCAAGGACATTCTCAAAGAGCACGAAGACTACCTTCGGGATGCAATGGCAAACCAGATCGCCGATCTGGAAAGCCAACGCGCCTCGATGGCCGGCGCCAGGCAAATCCTCGAGCGGCGCATTGCCGAACTCGAGGAGCAGATCCAGGGCAAGCAGTCTCGGGTCGAATCTTACCATGCCCAGTTGCAATCGACGATCAACGAGAAGGCCAGCCTGTCGAAGCTGCTCAAGGCCGGATTGACGACCCGCCCACGCATCCTGGAGCTGGAAAGATCCGCCTCGGATCTGCAGGGCCTGATCGATGAGAACCTCGGCGCGATCGGCGGCAGCCGACAGAGCAAAGCCGAACTCGAAAGCCAGATCGCACAATTGACAAATGAGCGCCGAGCCAAGCTGTCGGCCATGCTGATCGATACGCAATCGAGCCTTTCCGACCTCGTGCCCAAGATGTTTGCCGCCCAGGCTGCCATGGACCGAGCCGAGGTGCGCGCGCCGTATGACGGCCAGGTGATGGATCTCAGCGTCTTCTCGATAGGCGCGATCGTTTCGCCGGGCCAGACCATCCTCGATATCGTGCCGACCGAAAATTCGCTGATCGTCCAGGCCCAGATTCGCGTCGAGGACATATCGAACCTGCGACCCGATATGGCTGCCGAAGTTCGTTTTACATCCTACAAGCAGCGCTCAATACCCATAATTCATGGCCGCGTCACCCGCATTTCGGCGGATCGCATTACCGACAGCAAGACCGGGTTTCCCTACTATCTTGCCGACGTAGCGGTCGATCCGGTGGAATTGGCAGCAGCCCCACAGATTGCGCTTTATCCGGGCATGCCAGCGTCAGTCATGATCGTCACCGAGGAACGCACCGCGCTCGACTACATTCTGGGCCCGCTGGTTGTGTCGTTCCACTCCGCCTTTCGCCAGAAATGACGGATTAGCCAAGCGACTTCGCTTTTGAGGTGATTCTGACGCAGAGCAGTCGGAGACAAGCCGACAACCAGTCGCTCATGGTCTGCATGTTCCCTGCCGACAGCCCCTCTGTTTCTTTGGTGCTGGATCTGATGATCCTAGATGTTTGATCCCGGGCTTTATGGAGCATCCTTGTCTCCCGAATGAAAGGATGCGCTATGGGCCAAGTTCTGCATGGGAGCGCCAAAACGACAGAGGCGGTCCGTCGAGCGATACAGCATAGTCAAGAGAGCCTGAGGGGGCTGGCCAAGCGCTACGGGATCAACCGGAAGACGGTTGCGAAGTGGAAGAGGCGAGCTTCGGTCGCCGATCTATCGACTGGTCCGAAGGAACCGAGATCGACGGTGCTCTCGATTGAGGACGAGGCGGACATTGTCGCTTTCCGCCGCTACACGCTGCTGCCACTCTTCCGTACGCACGGAACTGCAGGACATCATTTCCGCCCACATCTGGAAGCCGACAATTTTTCCTGAATGAGTGTGCGAAAAGAATGCATGGTTCCAAGTCGGCTGGCGGTTTGCGCGCCAAGGCTGGTTTGATCAGCTGCACACTGATCGTGACGACAACTGCAACCGTCGCGAGCTCCGGTCCTGGGCCAACCGACCACATAAGTTTATTCGTTTTTGACCAATACGCGCCGGTGAATTCCTGTAATCTTCGGAACAACACCGGGACAACCGGGTCAACCAGAAAGGTCGGGGAATGAAATACGTCGTCGATACGATCGGCGGTCCCGCAGGCGGTGATGCCTGGCAAGCCGCTGTTACCGAAGCCTATTTTCCGCTCGACACCGAGTATCGGAACCGTCGCGAATTTTCAGGCACGCTAGAAACCTTCTCGCTTGGGCTCGTCAGCGTGTCTAAAATGCGCTGCGATGCCGTAAGCTATCGTCGCCACCGCCGCCACTTCCTCAACGAGCGTGACGCCAGCCTGCTCATCACGATCCCGGAGATGTCGGAGGTGAATTTCTCGCAAGGGTCGAGAACCGTCAATTGCAGGCCGGGGGGCTTTCTCGTCGAGCGGGGAGATGCGCCTTACGAATTCTGGCACGGCAAGCCAAACGCGCTGTGGGTCCTCAAGGTACCATCATCGAGCGTTCGGGCACGGATCGGATCCGCCGAACGGCTCAGTGCGCTCAGTTTCGACGCGACCCAAGGCATCGCCGCGCTCTTCCTCGACACGGTGCGAACCACGATCGGCCATCTCGATGAGATCACTGAAGTCGCTCGTGAGATGATGGGCAGGCACATCCTGGAAATGCTGTGCCTGTCGATCGTGAGCGACGATCGCGTGCTGGACAGCAGCATCTCGTCGATCCGGGCCGGCCATTTGCATCGTGCCGAGCAGTATATTCGCGACAATCTGAAGAATTCCGACCTCGGCCCGCAGGCGGTGGCTGATGCCTGCGGCATCTCCCTGCGTTACCTGCAGGTCCTTTTTCAGGACAGCAACCAGTCGATCAACGGCTTCATCCGCGACGCCCGGCTTGAACTTTGCGCCGAGGAGCTGATGTCGGTGACCAACATCAGCAGCGTAGCCGAGATCGCTTACCGCTGGGGCTTCGCCGACCAGTCCCAGTTCTGCAAGCACTACCGGACGCGGTTCGGCTGCGCACCGACGGATACCCGTCGCGAAGCAGCGATCCGGGCGGGCGGCTCTTCGGCCTCGCGAGAGCGCCACTAGTCCCAACGAAATCCGGGCCAATTCCACCATTCATGCAACGTCTCCCCGGCAAGGGGCGACGAAGGCGGGGCTTTGCCCGCAAGACCTTGCGAAGGAACTGTCATGAGCCGAATCAGAGTTGCCGTCGATGTCGGAGGGACTTTCACCGACATCTGCATCATGGACGAAGACAGCGGAGCGATCCGCATCGAAAAAACCGCCTCCACGCCTGACGATCCCATGCAGGCCATCATGAATGGCGTGGAGCAGGGGCGCATCGATCTTTCGGAGGTAACGATGTTCTCTCATGGTACGACGGTCGCCACCAATGCGCTGATCACCCGCCGTCTGCCGCGCACCGCAATGGTCTGCAGCGAGGGTTTTCGTGACGTTGTAGAGATCCGTCGCGCCAACAAGGAAGATCTCTGGGACACCTACAAAGATGTCGCCAAGCCCTATATCCCGCGCCGCGACCGGCTGACCGTCCGGGAACGGGTCAGTGCCGAGGGCACGATCCTGGAAGCGTTGGACGAAGAGGCCGCGCGCCGTGTCGCGGAGATTCTCAAGAAACGGCAGGTCAAGTCCATCGCCGTCTGCTTCATGAACTCCTATGTCAACGGCGCCAACGAGCGCCGCATGCGTGAGATCCTGAAGGAGGCAATGCCGGATCTGCCGGTCTCGATCTCCTCGGAGGTGATGCCGGAAATCTTCGAGCACGAACGTTTTTCCACCACCATGGCGAACGCCGTCTGCGCCCCGGTCGTCGTCGACTACGTGTCGCGTCTCGGAGAAAAGCTTGCCGACGCCGGATACAAGCGAGATCTCCTGTTGCTGCACAGCGGTGGCGGGGTCATGACGCCCGCGAGCGTCAAGGATTTCTCGGCCCGGCTCGCGGGATCCGGCATCGCCGCCGGCGCGATCGCAAGCCGCTTCATCGGAAATCTCTGTGGCTACCCGAACTCGATCGGCTTCGACATGGGCGGCACCAGCACCGACGTCTCGCTGGCCTGGAACGGGGAGTCGCGCATCACAAAGGACTGGTACATCGAATTCGGATATCCGATCCGCTTCCCCTCCATCGAGGTATTGACCATCGGTGCGGGCGGCGGGTCGTTGGCATGGCAGGACGAGGGCGGCAGCTTGCGCAACGGGCCGCAGTCCGCTGGCGCCTTTCCAGGTCCGGCCTGCTACAAGAATGGCAACCTCATTGCCACCAACACCGATGCCAATGTGGTGCTCGGCCGTCTCGGCACCAGCCTTGCGGGCGGCAAGATCACGCTCGACGCCGCTCTGGCCGCCGAGGCGGTTCAGGAGACGGTGGCGGAACCCTTCGGCATGGAGCTCCACCAGGCGGCCGAGGCGATCATCGCCGTCGCCAACGCCAATATGGGCAATGCCGTCCGGCTTCTCTCCATCAGCCGAGGCTACGACCCGCGCGACTTTGCGCTGGTCGCATTCGGCGGTGCTGGCGCTTTGCACGGAGCGGCCGTGGCCAAGGAGCTTTCGATTCCAACCGTGATCGTACCGCCCAATCCCGGCGTCACCTCCGCGCTCGGCTGCCTTCTCGTCGACGTGCAGCACGATTTCTCCGAAAGCTTCATGGCCGATGCTTCGACTGTCTCGCCCGCCGAGATGCAGGCAGCCTTCGTTCTGATGGAAAAACAGGCGGTTGAGCGTCTGGGCCATGAGGGCGTGGCGCAGGAAGACATGGCGCTGCAGCGCACGGTCGAGATGATGTACCAGGGCCAATGGCGCTCGCTCGCGGTGTCAGCCCCGGCGCGGATCGAGAGCATCTGCCCGCTGATCGAGGCATTCCACAACGAACACGAACGCGAGTTCAACTACCGCCGCGAAGAGGCGCCGGTGTCGATCTTCCGCATCGCGGTCAAGGCGATCGGCATCGTCCCGAAAGCCGAGATACCGCGACACGAAGTCTTGCCTCATGTGCCCGAGCCGCTCGGCCGCCGCGGCGTCTGGTTCGACGGCGTATCTCATGATGCGGCTGTCTATGAACGCGACCAACTCAGCGCCGGCGCTGCCTTTGCGGGACCCGCCATCGTCGAACAGTTCGATTCCACCACCGTGGTTCCGCCGGGAATGAGCGCGACCGTCGATGGCTTCCTGAACATTCTCATCGTGACGAAAGGCTGAAACATGACAAAGCTGATTGAAACGAGCCCTGGCCTCGATCCGGTAACGTTCGAGGTGCTGAAGAACTCCTTCATCACCACCGTCGACCAGATGGCCGAACAGATGCTTCGCACCTGCTATTCCTTCGTCATCTACAACCGAGACTTTTCGAATGCCCTGCACGACGCCGATGGCAACTCCGTCGCCCAGGGCAACTACGACATCGCGGTCCATGTCGGCACACTGCACAACACGTGTAAGGAAGTGATCCGGGTCTTCGAAGGCGATATGGCACCCGGCGATGTCTACGCAATCAACGATCCTTATGCCGGCGGTACGCATTTCAGCGACGTTCGGCTCGTCCGGCCGATCTTCGATGAAGACAAACTGATCGGCTTCTCCCAGTCGAACGGACACTGGTCGGATCTCGGCGGCTCGGTGCCGGGCTCCTTCGACGTCACCGCCCGCGACATGTTCCGCGAAGGGCTGCGGATAACGCCGCTGCGCCTTTTCCAGCGCGGCCGCTTCTGCTCCGATGTTGCCAACATGATCGCGGCCAACACGCGCGATCCCGCATCGATCATTGGCGACATCCATTCCCAGGCGCAGGCGACGCAGGCGGCCGAGCGCGAACTGCTGCGGCTGGTCAAGAAGTACGGGCGCGGCCAGGTCATGCGCGGTATGGAGGAGGTTCAGGACTACGTCGAACGTGCCGTGCGAAAGCGTCTGGCGGAGCTGCCCGACGGCACCTGGGAGACGGTCGACTACATCGACCGGGATCTCGGTGCCGGCGAGGGCATGATCCCGATCCGCATCAAGATGACGATCAAGGGCGACACGATCCACTACGATTTTACGGGAAGCCACTCGACCATTGCCTCGATGTATAATTCCGCACCGGGCGCGACCTTCTCGGCCGTGGTCGCCGGCATGAAAACCTTCTTTCCGGACCTCCCGCTCAACAGCGGGTTTTACCGGATGATCGAGGTAACCGCGCCGAAGAACAGCATCGTCAGCGCGGAATGGCCGGTGGCGGTGACCGGGTTCCTGATGCCGTTTGAAAAGATCATGAACGCGATCTTCGAGATGTGGTCGAAGATCATGCCCGAACGCGCTATCGCCTGCGCCTTCAACCTCGAATATCTGCTGGCCGGGGGACGGGATGCGCGCAAACCCGAAAAGCCGATCTTCATGTTCTACGAATGGCTGCCTGGCGGCTGGGGCGGGCGCAACGGCAAGGATGGTGCCGATGTCACAACCGCCTGCTTCGGAACCGGGCTGATGTCGCAGCCGAACGAAGGCAACGAGCGGGTCAATCCCACTCGGACGCTCGAGTTCCAGATCAAGCAGGATTCAGCCGGGCCCGGCAAGTGGCGGGGCGGCGTCGGCGTGCAGAAGACCTCATTGCTGCTTGAGGCTGAAAATGCCGTCATGTCCTATATTTGCGACCGCGAGCGTGCTGTCGTCTGGGGTGTCGAAGGAGGCCTGCCGTCGATGCCCCACGGCTTGACCATGAAGCGCGCCGGAGAAGAGACCGAGATCTGGCTCGGCTCCGTATTCTCCGATTACTCCGTCCACACAGGCGACCAGTTCGCTCGTCCGACGGCCGGCGGCGGTGGTTTCGGCGATCCACTGCAGCGCGAGCCCCGCAAGGTGATGGAGGACGTGATCGACGACTACGTTTCCCTGGAGCGTGCCAGGACTGACTACGGTGTGGTGATCCGCGAAATCGACCGCGACCTGTGCCAGTATGAAATCGACGAGACGGCGACCGAAGCCTGCCGTACCGACATCCGGGCGAAACGGAAGGGCTGGGCACGCATGGATCCCGAGGAGGTCGCGCGCAAATATCGCTCCGGCGAGATCGATACGCTCGATGCGGTTCGGCACTATGCCGTGATCCTCGACTGGGAGACTGGCGAACTACTTCCCAAAACCACCGCCCAGTTCCGGGAGAGTTTTGAGAAACGGACCGTCACCCACTGGGTTTGAGCGCCAGCGAGCGCGCCGCAATCTTGCGGGCGCTCGCGGGATGCCAGAGTTATCTGTTTTTTCGATACCATATTCAAAGAATTACTATTTCACAGGAACCTAAAGCTGGAGCAACAATGTCGCAGCGCCGCGAAGGTTGGCTGCTCCGAGGGGTATGACAGATGGCACCAGGCGTGGGACGATCGTTCACCGCGGCCAGCACACTTGAAGAGGCAATGGCCGCACGCCGGCAGGGCGCGGTGGTGCTTGCAGGCGGCACCTGGATGATGCGTGATCCCCAGCGCGGGGTCGACCTTCCCGAGGCGGTGGTCGCACTCGACCGAATACCGGCCTTGTCCAAGGTCGAAATCGACTCGGGCCATGTCGTGATAGGTGCAGCTGTTACCCACGCAGTCCTTGGCCGCGCGTTGCATGGGGCAGCGGGCTTCGAAGGTCTGGTTGCCGCGGCGGAGAACGCGGCCAATCCCGGTATCCGAAGGGTCGCCACCGTGGGCGGCAACATTTGTGCCCTCGACTTTGCCGCCGCCGATCTCGCCCCTGCGCTTCTCGTCTGTGAGGCGACGGTGGAGCTGGAGACGTTCGAAGGCCCAAAACTCATCGGTATTTCGGATTTCCTCAAAGACAGGCATGCGCTGCTGGCAGAGGCGATTGTGACGAGAATTCATCTGCGCCGCGACCTTGTCGCAAGCGCGCATATCCGCCTGCCGCTTCGGAAGGCTGGCGACTATCCGGTCGCCGTCGTCTCGCTTGCGGTGGACAAGGACAAACGATGTCGCATCGCCGTCGGCTCGGTGGAGCCGGTAGCGCGGCGCTGGACGGCGCTCGAACAGGCGATGAGGGCAAGCCAGGCCTCCGCGCTCGATCCGGAGCGCGCTGCCGGGCTTGCACTGGAGCACAATGATTTTCAGGGCCGCGACGGCAGGGAAGCGGAGGGTTGGTACCGGCGCCAGGTTCTTCCGCCGCTGGTCAAGCGCGGTGTTGCCGCACTTCTCAAGACCGAGGGCCTGGCATGGTTGTGACATTCCAGCTGAATGGCGAGGACTGCAGCTTTCACGGCGATCCGATGACGCCGCTCGTCGACATCTTGCGGCGGGAACGATTCCTGACGGGGACCAAAGCCGTGTGCCGCGAAGGCTTCTGCGGCGCCTGCACGGTGCATGTCGACGACGAAGCGGTGCCGTCCTGCCTGAAGCCGATTGGCCTGGTCCAGGGGTGCGCGGTCACGACCATCGAGGGATTGAGTTCCGGAAACCAGGTGCTGCATCCGCTCCAGGCCAATCTAGAGGCCGCCGATGCCGTGCAATGCGGCATGTGTTTTCCGGGAATGGTTATGAGCCTTTCGGCGTTCGTGCGTGACAATCCGCATGCGAGCCGTCCCGACATCAAGGCCGCGATGGTCGGCAACATCTGCCGCTGCACCGGATATGAGCGGATCGTCGACGCCGTGGCCGACTGCCTTGACCAAGCGCGGGAGGCTGGCCAGTCGGTGGGAGGCATCCATGTCTGAGCTGTCCGCCACGGTGATGAATCTTCCCCGCCGCGATGCGCAGGACAAGCTGCGTGGGCGGACGAAATACACCAACGACCGGGTTCGCCCCGACATGTTGCATGCCGTGCTGCTGCGGTCGACCGTTTCCGCGGGGCGTATCCGCAAGCTCGACGTTTCGGCGGCACTTCGCTGTCCTGGCGTGCGCGCGGTGGCGACCGGCGCCGACGCGCCAGGCCTCTACGGCATCGGCATTGCCGACCATCCGCTCCTGGCCATCGACACCATCCGCTATCATGGCGAGCCAATCGCCGTCGTTGCCGCCGAAACGGAGAAGCAGGCGCGGGCGGCGCTTGCCGTCATCGTGCTTGAGATCGAGCCGCTGGCACCGGTGTCCACCATGGCCGAAGCGCTCCAGCCCGCAGCCCGTCTCGTCCACGAGGGCTGGCGCGGCTATGAGGTGATCACCGAGGGCGGCGCACGTGCCGGCAACATCGCATGGGAGGCAAAATCCAGCCGCGGCGACGTCGATGCGGCCTTCGCCCGTCCCGACATACGCATAGTCGAGAGCAGCTTTACCGTCGGCCGGCAGAGCCATGTGCCTTTCGAACCGCGCGTTGCCATCGGCTCCTGGGAGGACGGCCGGGCTCACATCCAGACCTCGACGCAGGTGCCTTGGACAGTTCGCAACGTCACCGGAAGGGTCATGCAGCTTGCGCCCGGGCGTGTGCGGGTCACCGTGCCGCCTGTCGGAGGCGGGTTCGGCCTGAAATTCGATGCGTCCATCGAGCCGATCACGGCACTTCTGGCGCGGATGACCGGGCGCACGGTGGTCCTGGAAAACACCCGGCAGGAAGAGATGGCAACCTGCCTCTGCCGCGAGAATGCGGAAATCCGCATCCGCTCCGCTGTCACTGCCGAAGGATACATCGCCGGACGCGAGGCGGTCGTGCTGATGGACTGCGGCGCGTATGGCGGCGAACAGGTTTTCCTGACAACGATGACGGCGCACACGCTGGGCGGCAATTACAGGGTTGGCGCAACGCGGCTCGTCAGCCGCGCCGTATACACCAACACACCACCCAACGGCGCTTTCCGAGCTTGCAATGGCGTCTACAACACCTTCGCGTTGGAGCGACACAC
>NZ_RZQP01000217.1:0-10741 GCF_003998165.1 Mesorhizobium sp. M7A.F.Ca.US.007.01.2.1
TCGGCAGCGTCCTCGGGGTGCGCCGCAGCTGTTCGCGTGCTTGCTCGAAATGGTTCGAGTAGAGGTGCGCATCGCCAAGTGTGTGGACGAAATCGCCGGGTTTCAGCCCTGTCACCTGCGCCACCATCAAGGTCAGCAGGGCATAGGACGCGATGTTGAACGGCACGCCAAGGAAGATATCGGCGGAACGCTGGTAGAGTTGGCAGGAAAGCCGCCCTTCCGAAACATAGAACTGGAACAGGCAGTGGCAGGGCGGCAGCGCCATCGCTTCCACCTCGGCTGGGTTCCATGCCGAAACAATCAGCCGCCGCGATTGAGGATTTCTGCGTATCTCCTTGAGAAGATTCGCGATCTGGTCGATCGAGCCGCCATGGCCGTCCGGCCAGGAACGCCACTGCTTGCCGTAGACCGGGCCGAGATCGCCATTCTCGTCGGCCCATTCGTCCCAGATCGAGACGCCATGGTCGGTGAGATATTTGATGTTGGTGTCGCCGGCCAGGAACCACAGAAGCTCATGGATGATCGACTTGAGATGCAGCTTCTTGGTTGTGGTGACGGGAAAGCCGCGCGCCAGGTCGAAACGCATCTGGTAGCCGAAGACGGAGCGCGTTCCGGTGCCGGTGCGGTCGCCGCGGTCGGCGCCGTTGTCCAGCACGTGCTGCAGGAGGTCGAGATACTGGCGCATCGGTTCCGGCTCGATTCGGTTGTCCAGCCATCATAACTGACAGACGGGCGATCGAACACCACAAAGCAGCGCGCAAGCCATGCCCGAAGCCAGTCAGTCCCCAACAACATCACCGGCTGGCGCATGGACCGCGCCAGCCCGGCGAATTGAAGCGCGGCCGTCAGAGGGAGCCGAGCTTACCCAGGTCCTTGGCAACCAGGTAGTAGAAGGTAACCCGGTTCTTGGTGTTGTCGGCGGCCATCGCCTTGCAGACCTTCTCGATCGAAGCGTCGGCCTTGCTGTCGTCCGATATGCCGAGCTTCTTGGCAACCCAGCCAGCCTTGACGCGCTCCAATTCCTTCGGATCGGTGCAAGACACCAGCGAGGAATCGCGGTTCCGAAGCGCAATGCCAAGATGCTTCACGATTTTGTCGACCACGTCGGCACTCGCCGAGGCATCGTATTTCTTCACGTCTGCAAGATAGTCGGCCATCAAAATTCCCCTCGTCGGCGCCACGGATCCGATCGATGAGGGCTGTGGCGCGCTGCTGCAACTTGTGCGCTATGTCGATAACTCCTCACCGTGGCAAAGCTTCGGTTGAGACCGCGCTCAAGTCAACCCTTCGGACTTGCGGTTTTGACACGGGAACAAAGTGCCATTGCGGCCTTTCATTTCCTGCGATCGCCCCCTATATTCGGTTTGTCGGCTTGACCGACTATGGCGATAAATGGGCGATGAAATAAGCCGTTCGGACCCGGGGGCGGTACCCGGCGCCTCCACCAAAAGCCGCTGTTGACGACAGAGCGGTTTTTGCTGGGGGCGAAATAGGATCGACGAAGGTGTAAAGATCGTACTTTTGCCCGGCATGGTACCACCGTCATCGGGCTAAACCTGTAGTTGCAAATGACAACTATGCGGAAGCACGTCTCGCCGCGTAAGCGGTGCGATAGCTTCAAATCAAGCCCTAGAGGTTCGCACTTCTAGGCGGGGTTCGGAGGTACCTGGCAACAGAAACCTCCACTTCTCCCCTCCTCCGATATCCAGCATGCGCGACGGCAGTTCCGCCGCGAACGCGCCCTGCCGCGTGCTCCCTCTTCATGGACAAAACATGCAAAACGATTCCGATCGCTTTTTTGTGCTGACCGGCGGTCCCGGCTCCGGCAAGACCACCTTGATCGAAGCCCTGCGCCACGCAGGCTTTGCCGCCTCGGTCGAAGCCGGGCGTGGCATTATCCGCGACCAGTCCGCCATTGGCGGACCCGCTTTGCCCTGGCACGATCGCGCCCTGTTTGCCGAGTTGATGCTGTCATGGGAAATGCGCTCGTATCAAATTGCGCAAGAACAGACCGGGCGTCCTGTTTTTTTCGATCGCGGCGTTCCGGACACGCTCGGCTATCTCAGGCTGAGCGGCCTGCCGATACCCGAACACGCCCACGCTGCCGCAGAGCGCTTCCGCTATCATCGGCGCGTCTTCGTCGCCCCGCTTTGGCCGGAGATCTTCGCGCAGGACAAAGAGCGCAGGCAGACGCTCGACGAGGCCGAGCGCACCCACCATGCGCTGGTCGGCGTCTATACGGAACGGGGCTACGAGATGGTTCCGTTGCCGCTGGCCCCCGTCGAGGCGCGGCTGCGCTTCGTGCTGGCCGAGACAGGATTGGCGTGAAAGGCTCGACAGTCCGACCTTTGCTTATTGCACCGCTGTTTCGGCTGCTTCGTGGCCAGGCGCGGGCGTCTTTGCCCCGTGGTCCTGGTCTTCGGCCAAATGCTGGCGAAAGAAGGCAAGCACAGCGGCATTGAACGCCTTGTGAAAGGCAACCCGGTCGAAACCCGGAGCATCGATGCAAGCTGGCGATGGCTTGCGCGCGTCGTCGGCAGGACATGGCGTCAGGAAGGAGAGATGCACGGCGTTGGGCACAACGTGAAAGTCCGGTGTCCGCGGCAGCAATCCAGCCAGTCGCTTCACGTCGACGGGCGATACAGCGTCGCCGCCGAACTGCGAACTCCAGAGCTGGAGCGGCACCTTGACGTTCTCGACACTGTCGGCAGTCTGGAAAACGACGCTCAGCGGATCCGCCACCACGATCGCCTTGACGCGGGTATCGTGGGTCAGCGTTTCCGGCGGCAATTGCTTGCGCGCCGGCTTGGGCTGGTTGGCTGGCGGACAGCCGGTGTCGGCCGGGTCCGAACAGCGCGGCGGCAGTTTGTTGAAATCCGGATCGGCGCCGCCGATGACAAGGCCGGTATAGCCGCCTTGCGAAAATCCGTAGAAGCCGACGCGCTGAGGATCAATCTTGGCCGAATCCGCCGAGTTGCCGAGCATGAAATCGATGGTGCGCTTGATATCGATCGGACGCTGCCTCAGCACGCCCAGACCATTGGCCTGGCTCATATCGGCGTGGTTCGCGTGAGGATGGTTGATGGCAACGACGACAAAACCGGCATCCGCGAGCGTCTCGGCCATATCGTGGAGATCAAGGTACCAGCCGCCATAGCCATGTGAAATGACGACGAGCGGCAATCTCCCGCCCTCGATGGGGCAGTCGAGCACAGCCGGAACGGTAGACTGCTTGACCTTCACCTCGCCGGGCGGGCTGGCGCAGGGCGACCACATGGCAGCATCAATTGCCGGCCCGGCGGCATCGGCCGGTATCTGGATGAATTTCAAACCAGCGGCATGAGCTGTCGTGACGGCCAGACTTGCCAGGGCGGCAATCAGGAGCTTCTTCAAACGCATTTTCCTGTCTCCGATGTTCAAACAGATTGGTGTCCTCGGACCGCGGTCTGACCCGCCTTCCGGCTGCATACAGTGTGATGAGAAGTAGCGCGTGTGCGCGCTGCTTTGCAGCCGCTCAGGGCACCGTCTCGACCCTGCCGCTGCCGCTGACATGGGAATTGATCTTCGGGTTGCCGTGGACTTGCACATTGCCGCTGCCCGACACGCGGATATCGGCCTGGTCCCGCGGCGCGATATCGGCATTGCCGCTGCCGCTGATCTGGACACTGGCGGTCTTCGCCGTGAGTTTGCCGAAGTCACCTGAACCGGAGCCCGAGATGCGCAAGGAGAGATCCTGCACACTGCCGCTGGCGCGCACATCGCCGCTGCCGCTGATGCGCAGGTCCAGCGCCTCCTGGGCGAGAGCGGAAAGCTCGAGCCTGCCGCTGCCGCTCAACCGCCAACTGGGGACCGCTGGACCGGTAAGCTGGACGCTGACCGGCCGGCCATCGCAATCGAAGCCGTCGTCGAAGGCCAGCACATTGCCGGACAGGCGAACATGCGAAACCGCCTCGGGATCGCCGCTGACGACAGCCTGGGAAGGCGTGCCGGGCCGATAAGTGACCGTTGCCGGCAGGGCAATCTGGAATTCGCTGGAGATCGGTTGCCAGGCCAGCGTCACCGATCCGGGCTTGGTCCCATCACCGGAACCGCGGCAGCTGGAGGCAAAATTCCACCAGCGGCCACCTCTCCACTCGTTTCCGGCGATCGAATTCGCCAGCGACAGACAAATCACGGCCACTGCGAGCGACAGCACGGCGGTCCAGGCAAGCGTCTTGTTCATGGTGCACCTGTTATTTCTGCGTGGCGACGCGCCACTGGGTTGATCAGGGCTGGCGTGGTTTGACCAGGCGGTAATGCAGGCGCGCATAATCCCCCAGCAGCTTGACCCCGATATTGAGGCCGAGCAGCAGCAGCGAGCCCAATCCGATGCTGGCGGCGGCAAGGCCGACAGCGGCCAGCAAGCGTGCGAATGGCGTGGCCCACGATGCGAAATGCCAGAACGGCACGACACTCAACAGCAGCCCGACGCTGGCGACGCCGAGCGCCAGGGCCGCAATGCCGAGACCAAGCACGACGAAGCAGAAGACGATGAGAACCGGCAGCAGCAGGAGAATGTCGAAGGCGGCGAGCCCGGTCAGGGCGAGCAGCGCGGCGGCAACACCGGCCGGACCACGATCATGCTCCCAGCGGCGAATCCCTGCTTCCGCCCGCAGCTCCCGCCCAAGCCGCGCCGGATCGCCAAGTGCCTTGGCAACATCCTCTTCGCTCCGTCCGGAGGCTAGCGCCTCGTCGAAATGGGCGCCGTAGTCGGCGACGATTTCATCGACTTCGCCCGCGGGCATTCCGGCCAGGCTGTTGCGCAGGGAAACCAAGAAGGCATCGCGGTTCATTCCATCTCTCCCAGGAAAAGGTCGACGGCATCGACAAAGCTTCGCCATTCCCGGCTGCGCGCCTCGTAGACTGTCCTGCCGACTGCGGTGAGCCGGTAATATTTGCGGGGCGGCCCGCTCGTCGATTCGACGAGCCATGTCGCGACAAGCCCGTCACTCTGCATGCGCCGCATCAGCGGATAGATCGTCCCTTCTCCCATGCCGACACGCTCGGCCAGCGTGCTGGCGATCTCGTAGGCATAGCTTTCCCGCCGGGCGAGCAAGGCAAGGACACACAGTTCAAGCGCGCCCTTTTTCAGCTGGACATCATTTGGATCGGTCACGGTCGCTCCCGGCAAGTCCAGTACACCATATCGGCAGGTACCTTCTTATGCAAGGTACCAACTTAAACGTGATACCGAGGTGATGAACGAGGCGACGGACGCAGCTTCTCAGACATAAAAAAGGCCGGGAAAACCCGGCCTTTTCATATACCTGCGAGCAGTGCCTACTCGGCCGGCGCCTCGACGGCCTCGCGAGAGCGGCCGAGCGTGACCTTGGCCAGCGTGAAGGAAATCACCGCGCAGAGCGTGATGCCGGCCACCATCGGCAGCGGCGTACCGTCGAAGAACACGCCGGCAACACCCATGGCCAGTGCGCCGATGGCGAAATGCAGCGTGCCCATCAGCGCTGACGCCGTGCCGGCAATCTCGCCATGCTCTTCCATGGCCAGCACCGACGTGGTCGGAATGACCAGACCAAGGAAGCCGTAGCCGACGAACAGCAGCGCCGCCATCACGTCGAGCCGGTCGATGCCCGTCGCCATCACCGCGAACAGCACCACCATCGTCGTGGCATAGCCGGTCACCGCGACGCGCACCACGCGTCGCAGGCCGAAGCGCTCGGCCAGCAGCCCCGTCATCTGCGACATGCCGATGAAGGCGACCGCGTTGATCGAGAAGAACACGCTGTAGACCGAAGGCGACAGGCCGTAATGGTCGATCAGGATGAACGACGAGCTCGACAGATAGACGAAGAAGCTGGCAATGCCGAAGCCGGCAATCGCCGTCAGGCCGAGGAAGTTACGGTCGCCCATCAGGAAGCGGTAGGCCGACAGCGCGGTGCCGAAGGAGGACCCGGCGCGATCTTCCACCGGCCGCGTCTCCTTGAGCGAAGTCGCCAGAAGGATGGTGGCCAGCAGAGCCGCGCCCGTCACCGTCCAGAACACGGCACGCCAGCCGAAATTCTCGATGATCACGCTGCCGGTCAGCGGCGCCAGGATCGGCGACACCGAAAATACCAGCATCAGCAAGGACATCAGCTTGGCAGCCTCATTGCCGGTATGCAGGTCGCGCACGATGGCGCGCGGAACGGCCATGCCGGCGCTGGCGCCAAGCCCCTGCAGGAAGCGGAAAGCGATCAGCCATTCGATGGTCGGCGCCATTGCCGAACCGATGCCGCCGACCATGAACAGCGCAAGGCCGCCGTAGAGCGGCAGCTTGCGGCCGACCATGTCGGAGATCGGCCCGACGACGATCTGGCCAAAGCCCATCGACAGGAAGAAGATCAACAGGCTCATCTGCACGGCAGCGGTGCCGGCATGCAGATCGGCGCCGATCGACGGCAGCGCGGGCAGATACATGTCGATGGCGAACGGGCCGATGGCGGACAACAAGCCGAGCACGACCGCGATGCGGAGGAATTTGGGACTCATGATAGAGGCTTCTTTCAAATCTGGTTGCCGCCGCCAGGCGACGTCTAACCTAGGACGTTCCATCCCGTGAGATTCCGACACCTCGAGAGCGAGTTCTGTTCGTCTCTCTCATGCGAAATCTCTTTATCTTGTGTCCACAAATTTAGACACTCTTGTCTAAATCGTCAATCACCTCTATATAGTTTTTTATGAAGCTGCACGTTTCTCCTGACATTTTCCCGCCACGCGGTCATGAGGCCAAGCGCCTGTCGATCGTCGACTCCGCCGCCACCGTGTTTTGCCGCGAAGGTTTCGCCGGCGCCAACATCGACCTGATCGCCGCCGAAGCCGGCGTCTCGCGCCAGACCATCTACAACCATCACGGCGACAAGGAAAAACTGTTCGTCGCTGTGGTCCGTGATCTGACCGAACGTTGCAATGCCGGAATCTTCGCCACCATTGCCACCTTCCCCGATCAGCCGGGGGATCTCGAAGCCGACCTGATCGGCTTTGCGGTGCGCTTGAATCAGAATTGCATCTGCAACCGCGATGGAAAATTCCTGCGCAAGCTGATCCAGACCGAAGGCGAGCGCTATCCCGAACTGTTTGCCGAATGGCGCGAACAGGGACCGGGCAGGACATGGCCGGCAATCGCCGCCCGCTTCGCCCGCCTCGCCTATGGCGGCTATCTCACGATCGAGGACCCGGACGTGGCGGCACGCCAGTTCCTTGGCCTCGTCAATGCCGAACTGCAGACCACCTTCATGCTTGGCGGCTCGCCGCGCGAGGACGAGGTGCTGCAATCCGCGACCAATGGCGTGCGCACCTTTCTGCGCGCCTTCGGCAAGCGCCGCTCCGCGGCATCGTCCGAAAAGCAAAGCGCGCTCGCCAGCGCCTGAGCGATCAAATCGCCGGCAATAGTCTTCGCTTCCGCGCGAGGGTGATCTATATGCGGTTTACGCCGCGCTCAAGCTTGATTACAGCTATGCGGACGATTCAACGGAACCCGACCGCCACATGGCCGACGACCACATCCGCTACGACATTCTGGCCCAGGAGGCGTTGCGCGGCGTCATGCGCAAGGTCCTGGCCGAGGTCGCGCGCACCGGCCTCCCCGGCAACCACCACTTCTTCATCACCTTCCTGACCGGCGCGCCGGGCGTACGCGTGTCCTCGCGGCTGCGCGAGCGCTATCCCGAGCAGATGACCATCGTCATTCAGTTCCAGTATTGGGACCTGAAGGTGACCGATACCGGCTTCGAGGTTGGCCTGTCCTTCTCCGATGTGCCGGAAAAACTCGAAATCCCGTTCTCGGCCGTGCGCGGCTTCTATGATCCCTCGGTCAATTTCGAACTCGAATTCGACGTCAAGACGGATGGTGCGGCAGCCGATGAACCGGCTGCGCCAACTCCGGAGCCGTTGACCATCGTCTCCGAGAAAAAGCCGAAGGCCGAGAAGAAGGCCGCCGCGGAGGCGGAGAAGAAGCCCGCGGCCGCGGATGCCGCCACCAAGGGCGCCGAAGTGGTCTCGCTCGACGCCTTCCGCAAGAAATAGGCCGGCGACTTACGCCGTGGCCGAAATCGTCAATCTCCGCCAGGCCCGCAAGCAAAAGGCGCGGGACGAAAAGCTGCGCGCCGCCGAACAGAACCGCGCGCTGCACGGCCGCTCCAAGGCCGAAAAGGAACGCGATCGCGTCGCCGCCGACAAGAGCGAAAAATTCGTTGCCGGGCATCGTCGTGAAAAGCCCGGCGACCCCGGCCGTCAATGAGCCCGGTCGAAAAGCGTTCGGTGACCATTCGCGGCCACCGCACCAGCTACTCGCTTGAAAAGCCCTTCTATGACGACCTCGTCGCGATCGCGGCGACCAGGGAGCTGACGCTCGCTGCTCTTGTCGCCGAAGTCGACGAGACGCGGCCCCGCGACACCAACCTGTCCTCGGCGTTGAGGCTCCATGTGCTGGAGTGGGCGAAGCGAGGAGAAAGTATCTAAAGGCTTTCGACCGCGTCGTCCTTTTTCCTGCGTCTGGTGCCAAAGCCAAGCAAGGTCGAACGCTCGCGCTCCTCGGCCTGTTTCCTGGACCGCACGCGCATCAGATCCTTCCAGCCGACATAGCCGACCAGCAACGAGCCTTCGCGAGTGACGACGGGCAGATGGGAGACGTTGGCCATCAGCAGCTTGTCGGAGAGGCCTTCGAGATATTCGTCCGGATAGGCCAGCGTCACCTTGCTGCCGGCCAGCAACGCGCCAAGCGTGGTGGTGCGGTGCGTGCCGGCGCGTCTCCAGCGCAAGATCGCCGGCGGATCGATGAGGCCCAGCACCTGACCGTTCTCGTCGACCACCGGGAAACTCGGATGCCGTGTTTCCGGCGCCGTCAGGAAGGCTGCTGCGCCATGCAGCGTCATCGTCGCCGGCACGCTTTCGACCTGCGACGTCATCACCTCGCGCACCTTGGTCAGGGCGAAAGGGTCGACACGGTATTCGCGAACCAGATGGTGTCCCCTTCTGGCGATCTTTTCGGTCAGGATCGAACGCTTCATCAGAAGCACGGTCACGGCATGCGCCGCGGCGCAGGCGGCAATCAGCGGCACCAGCATATGTGTGTTGCCGGTCAGTTCGACGGCGAAGAACGTGGCGGTCAGCGGCGCGCGCATCGTGCCGCCCATGGTGGCGGCCATTGCCAGCAGCGCCCAGAAACCCGGATCCGCGGCAGGCAGAACGCCGGCGAGCACAGCGCCCATAGCCCCGCCCATGATCAACAGCGGCGCCAGCACACCTCCCGACGTTCCCGAGCCGAGCGCTACCGACCAGATGATCGCCTTGACCACCAGCAGCAGGAGTGCCGCCGTCGCGACGGTGCGGCCATCCAGCATGTCGGTGATGTTGTCATAGCCGACACCGAGCGCGTGCGGTTCGATCAGCCCGCCTATGCCGACCACCAGGCCGCCAAGCATCGGCCACCACATCCAGTGGATCGGCAGCTTCTGAAAACCGTCCTCGCAGGCATAGACCATCTGCGTCAGCAGTCCCGACAGAAGTCCTGCACAAACGCCGATCGCCACCCAGCCGGCAAGGCCGACAAAAGACACCTCCATGCCGCCCTGAAACGGAAAGATCGGCCCGGGCAGATGCAGCATGGTGCGCTCGACCTCGGCGATAACAGCCGCGACCGCCACCGGAATGAAGCTGCGCGGGGTCCATTCGAATAGCAGCAGTTCGACCGCCAGCATGATGGCGGCGATCGGTGTTCCGAACACCGTGGTCATGCCCGCTGCCGCACCAGCCACCAGCAGGGTCTTGCGCTCGTTGTCGCTGACCGGCAGCATCTGCGCGATCAGCGAGCCGATCGCGCCGCCTGTCATGATGATCGGTCCTTCCGCGCCGAACGGTCCGCCGGAACCGATCGAGATCGCCGACGACAGCGGCTTCAGGATCGCCACCTTGGCGTCGAGTTTCGAGCGCCCGAGCAGGATCGCCTCGATGGCTTCGGGAATGCCGTGGCCGCGGATCTTCTCGCTGCCATAGCGCGCCATCAGGCCGATGATCAGCGCACCGATCACCGGAACGAGGACGGCGGCAAGCCCAAGCGGCGTGTTCTCGAGCTTCAGGTCGGCAAGCGAGAACTGGCCGAAATAGGCGATGTTGGTGGCAAGCCGGATCAGCTTCAAAAGCGCGATGCCGGCAAACAACCCGGCTGTCGCCACCACCACGGCAATGGCGGCGACGAGCAGCACCCTGGGATCCGTGGTGAAATCGCGCAGGTGCTCCGGGTTCGAATGATGGGTCTTCATGGCAGTTGCTTCCTGGCGGCGGCCGTATGTCTGGATGCGGCACGGTCGAAGCGGCCAGCCGGGTTTGTCGGTGGCTATGTATCGTAACACGATATAAATATTCAAGCCGGTTTCGCCCGAAATCCGTTTGAGCTTTCGCCGGAAAACGAACACATGTCTGATATGTCGCAGCCACGAGAACCACGCCCCGCCATCAGCCAGGCCGATTACCAGCGGCTGTCGGAGTTTCGCTACCTGATCCGCCGGTTCCTCGAATTCAGCCAGGTCCAGGCGGAAGACGCCGGCCTGACCCCGCGCCAGCATCAGGCGCTGCTGGCGATCAAGGGATTCCCCGGCGGCGGCCCGGTGACGGTTGGCGATCTCGCGGAACGCCTGCGCATTCGCCACCACAGCGCCGTCGAACTGGTCAACCGTCTCGGCGAGGCAGGGCTGGTCACAAGGGATCAGGA
>NZ_RZQP01000218.1:0-10720 GCF_003998165.1 Mesorhizobium sp. M7A.F.Ca.US.007.01.2.1
CCGGTGTAGGGGGCATGGCGGGGGGCGCTTATGCCGGGGCATACGCCTACAACACTGGCGGCAGCATTCCCTGGGGAATTGCCAATGGTGCGCTTTGGGGCGCTGGCGGCAATGTCCTAGCCGAGGGTCTCAGTGTAGTTGGCAGCCAGGTGGTGGCAAAGCTCACCGGGCGTTCTAGCATTGCTAAACCCGATATCGTTTCGGATAGTGGACCGGAGTCGGTCTCGTCTGCCAGTAAAGAAGAGATTCCGGTCTCAACTGGCAAGGCAGACCAAATAAGGAGGCCCTATGCGCATCTGGAAGATCCTCCAAATGTTGCGCCTGGCAAGAAGCCAACGAACAAGCAGAGAATGATCATTGATAAGGAAAACAGGAGGATGAACGGTGGAGTTTTGCGATCAGACAAGAGTGGAATAGAGCTAATTCCGGCGAAGAAAAGCAAGAAGGGCGTTACTCCCCCGAGAAATGAAGCTCACATCGATCATATCGATCCGGTTAATCCGGCCGACAGAACAAAAGATTCAGGATCTAATAGCTATAAAAATATTCAGCTTATTGCTGGGTTTGAGAACATAGAAAAATAAAATAAATAGGTGCCAACATGGACGAATGGAAATTCGAAGATCCAAAAAATTTGGCCGTTATATCAACCGGAAAAATATTTAGGGGCGTCGGCTGGATTGCCTATGCTTCACATGATGCCGATGATGAGTCGTGGCAATTTTACGGCGATGAAGCTGAAGTTGATCACGATGACCTAATTTTGGTGGGTTTGTTCGAGGTGGTAGAGCTTGATAACACGGTTGCGCAATTGGCGGACTTGCCTTTGGGCTGGCATGCTCGGCGCGATACAAAAAGCTCCCCATGGAGGCGGAGCAAAAAGCCTCCCGAGCCTCCAGAAATGGAGTTGAGTTAGGTCTGTCGTCCTATGGTTGAACAAGGCGCAAAATCTTCGTTGATCTGGATCAGGAGGAATTGTACGCGCAGCAACGCAAGTCGAAGATTGGCTGGCAATGGCGCTTGGCAACTTGCGATCCGGCAGAGCGCGAAGCGCTTGGAATCCAAGCCCGACAGGACAGGCTTTTCTGGGAGGAAAAAACAGAATGCAAAATTTTTCGTGTCCATCGATAGCAAGGCTTTGGCCAAATATCTCGTAGAGCAAGACTCGCCAAATGTAGCCAGCCCCGAAGCAAGAGCCTGGGCGCGAAACTGTCTAAAAGATCGATAATGCGAGCGAGCCGCATGGCAGAATTGCTCGCAGATTGCGGGTCGGGTAATTCGAAAAATTACGGTGACAGTGCACTCTTGTCGGCCTCACCCATGTGACTGGGGCTAACCTTCCGACGCGCCCCGCCGCAAAATCAGACCCTTTTCACAGCCTCGCTTTCGCGGGGCTTTTTTCATGGAGCAAGCCTTATGGCCCGACCTGCAACCGCCGCCGTTCGCCTGTTGACCGGGGAACGCGAACCCGTGCGCCTGGCGACGACCGCGAACCTGGAGACGATCGACATCGACGGCGTTGCCTGGATCCAGGGCCTCAAAATGGTCGACGGCGTCCAGACAGCGACCGGCGACCGGGTGCTGGTCAAGGACCAGGCGGACGCCAGGCTGAACGGCATCTATACGGCGTCGGAAGGCTACTGGTATCGCGCCGCCGATGCACGCACGGGGCGCACCATGCAGAAGGGGACGACGGTGCATGTCCAGGAGGGCACGGTTTCGGCTGATTCCGTCTTCGCCTTCCAGACGCCGAACCCTGTGATCGGCACCGACGACATTGTGCTGTCGTTCTACCAGTCCGACGACACCGTCGGCGATATCCAGGCAGCCACGCAAGGCATCATCGACCAGGCCCAGGCTGCGGCGGATGTGGCGACGGGCGCCATGACGACGGTGATCGATCCGCAATTTGCGATCAAGGCGACGGCGGAGGCCTATTCGCCGGCGGTTGCGCCGGATTATATCAGGACTGCCGGCTATTCGCAGGTCGGCGACGGCCAAGCCCTCTACAGGAAGAATGGCACCATTTCGCCGGGCGGGGGCGGTCTGGCGATCACGCTGCAAGGCGGAGCGAGAGCCGGCTTCGACATCATCAACGCACCGAGGTCGAAGGAGATCAACATTCGCGCGGCGGGCGCCGACACGGCAGCCGGCAACAACAGGACCGCGATCGTCAACGCCATTGCTGCCGCCGGGCAGGGCAGGCTGATCATCCCGGCTGGCGCATTTTCGCTTGCCGGCAATATCGACATTCCGCAGGGGCTGACGGTCGAGTTTGACGACAAGGCGCTTCTACAGCGCACCGAGGACGTCACGCACCTATTCAACCTGAAGGGCGACAACCGCATCATCGCTCCAAAGGTCAACGGCGCCTGGAATCATGTCGCGGCTCCGAACGGCTTTGGCGTCTTCAACATCAGCGGCATTTCAGGCGTCATGATCGAGCATAGCACGCTCACCGGTACGCAAGGCGATCACTACCGCATTGCCGATTCCAACTGGGTCTACATCGACGACGCCAGGGGCGACACGGCGCGCAACATCGTTACCATCAACGACGAGGTTTCCGGCACAAGTCACGTCTTTGTCCGTCGTGCTCGCGTGAGCGCCTATTTGAACGGCTTCGATGCGGAGAGCGATGACGACTGGCCAGTGAGCGATATCGAGGTGGATATCGACTGGACGCAGCTGGGCAGCGTCCAGCTTGGCGCGGCCGTCGCCTTCACCCGCAACGCAGCGCCCGCCGGATCAGTGTTGAAGTACAAACGCCTTCGCATCAGTGCCAAGTCCAGGGATGGCCTTTATGGTCTGGTGCTGCGAGGGGCCAAGGATATCGAGGTGCGCAGCCTGGTGACGGAAGGCGTGCAGCAAGGCATTCGCGCCGGCACCGGTCATCATATCGAAGATCTTCGCCTGCTGTCGTTCGACATCCAGGCGACGCATCAGGGGATCTATATCGAAACCCCGGCCGGGCAACAGATCTCGCGTGGCGTCAGGATTGGCGCCGGCCGCATCTTTGGGTTTACCCAGGCCGATGCCTACGGCGTCTTCAGCGCGGCGGATGAAACCATTGTGTCGGCCGACACGCTTGTCGACATGGGCGGCGCAGCGGCGTCCATCGGCGTTCGATTGAACGGCGACATGTCGCAAACCCATGCAGGCATCGCGGATGCGCGATCGTCCTATGTCGCCTTGTCGACACTATCGGGCGAACGGCAGAGGGCGACGGGTGGCCTTTTCAAGGCGACGACCGGCAGTGTCGTCAACGATGTGAAAATCAGCGGATCCTCGCCAAACGTCGAGGTGCGGGGCAACATCTACTCCGGCACGGCGACGGGAAAGCCAACCGATGACGGATCGCACATTGCGCTGATTGAAGGAAACCGGGGCGGCGATCTTTTCAAGGGCTATAAATCGACGCCGGACGCAACGCCCGTTCTTATGGTCTTCGAAGCCGGAAACAGCTTTGTTCCGATCAGGCCCGGGCAAGGCGCGAAGTTCACCGCCGATGTCGCTGCCCGCCGCACGGATGGTTCAGCGTCGACCAGCGCCGGCTATGTGTTCGCCGGTGTGATCCGCAACACAGGCGGAACCCTGGCGGTCGAAGGTGCGATCACCAAAACGGTGATCGGCGAATATGCGACCGACGCCGCTTCACTCGACGCCTCCGTCGCCGTGGGGGCTTCCGGAATTGAGGTGACCGTTACCGGCGTCGCGGCAAAGACCTATGGCTGGAACGCCGTTGTGCGGATTCAGGAGGTTTGATGCTGCATGGAAGCTCGACGCTGCCAATGCCATCACAATCGCAGTTGATATCTGCCGGCTGATCCAAAGGCCTGCCTCCTCTATCTCAAGACCAAAATCTCTTTTCAGCCTCGCTTCGCGGGGCTTTTTTCATGGAGCACGCCAGCATGGCCCGATCTTCAGCCGCCGCCGTTCGCCTTCTGACCGGCGAGCGCGAACCCGTTCGTCTGGCGACGACCGCCAGCATTGCGTTTTTCGGCCTTCAGACCATCGACGGGGTGGCGACGGAGGTGGGCGACCGCGTGCTGGTCAAGGACCAGGCCGACCAGGCGCAGAACGGTATCTATACGGTAAGCGAAGGTCGATGGTTCCGCGCCGCCGATGCCCGCACCGGGCGCGCCATGCAGAAGGGAACGACGGTGCATGTCCAGCAGGGCAACGCCTCGGCCGATTTCGTCTTCGCCTTCCAGACGCTGAACCCTGTGATCGGCACCGACGACATTGTGCTGTCGTTCTACCAGTCCGACGACACAGTCGGGGATATCCAGGCAGCCGCGCAAGGCATCATCGACCAGGCCCAGGCCGCTGCGGACGTAGCGACGGGCGCCATGACAACCGTGCTCGATCCGCAATTCGCGACCAAGGCGACGGCGGAGGCATTTTCCCCACCGATAGCACCCACATACATCCGCACCGCCTTCTACGACAGCTCTCAGGTGGCAGGCAGTGGCGCTGTGTACCGCAAGAATGGAACGAATGTCGGGGATTTGGTGATCATGCTGAGCGATGGCATGACGAAGACAGGCTATACGCTCGCCTCGACCCCGGTGACGGCATCAATGCTCGGGGCGCGTGGTAACGGTACAAATGCCACGGCTGCTATCAGTGCACTGCTCGCGGGCAGCTATCCGCATGTGCTGATTGACGGCTCCTACCAGACCGACGGCAACCATACGATCTCGACAGCGAAGAAGCGCGTCGAATGCCTGGGCGGCTCTGCCCTGATCCTGCGCGCGCCAGTCGGTGCCGTTACCGGCCACCATCCCGTCATCGATATCGCTGCCGATGACGTCCTGATAGACGGGGACCTCACGATTGATGGTGGATCACATGCCGGCTACCAGGCTTCTATCGGTATTCGCGTCGGCCTCTCCACTGGTGCACGCCGGAAGCGGCCGACAATCCGCGGCGTGAAAGTCCGCAATCTCGGCCTTGCCGGTGTGATGGCGCTCTGTGTCGACAGCCCGACGATTGAGGACATTGACGGCTATAACATCGTCACGCCAACCGGCGGCGAGTTTGGCGACACGGTTTACGTGGCCGGCGTCCGCAAGCCGATCGTGCGCAACATCCGGTCGGCGAAGTGCAAACGCGACGGTGTCGTGTTGACCTATACGGGGAATCTAAACACCACCGACGTGTTGGTCGACGGGGTTTTCGCCGATGCACATCTCGACAGCCCCTCCGCCGGTGTCTGGGTGGAGATGACCGGTGCGCGAGATCCGCGAGGGATCATAACTAACGTGGTGGCGAATGACTGTCTGATTGGCGTAGCTGCGACTGACGCCAACAGCGAGATCGTCATTTCGAATGTCAAGGCAATCGGCAACCGGCTCTCCGGTAGTTCTGCCGGTAACGTCTTCGGCGTTCAGATTCAGTCGGGCCGGCTCGATAACTGGTACATCGATCGCTACAACACAGCCCTGCAATTGGAACCAAACGGCGAATATCAGTTCGCCCTCAGCTCGCAAGTTGGATCGTTTGCGATTAGCGAAACGGTCAGCGGCGGCACCTCTGGCTCGACCGGAACCCTGCGGTTCCAACATTTTGAAATCGTCATTACCGGTTCAACCCTCGACTATGAACTCGGTGAGACGGTGACAGGCGGTTCATCCGGCGCGACGGGCATCTTGGTCGACTTCTTTGCCAACGTGCTGAGGGTCTTGCCGATAAGCGGAACGTTTCAGGCCGCTGAAACAATCACTGGAGGCACCTCTGCGATTGCCAAAACGGCAAACAGCGCGACCCAGCGCATCTATGTGCGCGGTTCGGCCGGCATCTTTCGGGCTGGCGAGACTATCACGGGCGGAACGTCAGGTGCCACAGCCGTAATCGCCGCGCCCTACCAGACGCCACTTGCGATCGGCCCGGGCACGTTGATGAACTGCTCGACCGACGCCATTGTCGTTGCGAACGTAGTGACACCGGCGAGCCTTAGCCTTTCTGGCATCAGGGGAAACACCCAGTCGCATGGCGTCCGGTTCAATCTTTCGGTGGGCCAACGGCTGCGCAAAGCCAGTCTCAGGGACATCGCCCTGAAGAACCCGACCTCCATTGGCGTTGCCTTTCGGGTAACCACCGGCGGCGCGATAGACGAAATGCTGGTCGATGGCTTTGACATGACGGAATGGGTTGGCGATGGCACCGGCAGTTCCATCACGGCCGGCACCGTGACCAGGTTTATTGGCGGCAACAATCCCGGCCTGCAGGGGACGTCGAGTGTGCCGATCAATCTGAGCGTTAACACAACGCTGTCCGGGCTTCACAACCGGGCACTCTGCCACAACAACAGCGCCGGCGCGACGTGCACACATACGCTGCCGCCTGCCGTGCCTGGCCTTCGGATCGGCTTTGCCGGGGTACACGCAACCCATGTCATGAACATCGAGCCCAACGGGACGGACACGATCAAGGGCGGCGGTGCAGGCAAATATCTCATTCTCGATCCCGGCGAGCGTGTAACCCTGGAGGCATACGCAACGGGCTCATGGGTGGTCAGCGCGACAGTCGGTTGGGCGGGCGATTTCGAGTTGTGACTTTGTCGTTGTGAATGACCGAATCGCCTAGGTTGCTTTTTTGATCCAAATAGTCGAACGAAAGATATGGTCCTCGCTCTGTGGTCAATGGTGGCCGTGACCACCTTTATACTTGTGGCCCGCCACAATCGGGTTTCTGTTGTAGCGATTGGCTATATCGGCCTTCTTGCTTATTCGGTGCCCGCGCTGATTGGCTTCACGCGGCCTGTGAGCGCGAAAGGATTGGTGCCATATCTTGAGCCGGCGTCGTCGGAAGCAATTCTGGTGATGGTCGCTGCTTGGCTAGGGTTCGGGTTGGCGCTGCTGCTGATGCCTTCGTCTGTGGGCGGCAGGCGTCCCCCTTGTTACCAACTGCACCCGATGCGGGTCATCTGGTTCATTCGGTGCGCGCTGATCATTTCTTTAGCCTGCTATGCATGGATGGCAAACAGGGCTGGACTTGAGTGGTACGCGATGGAGCGTGCCGACATCTATGACGCCGTCGGTGGGCTCATTTCCATCGTGTGGCGTTGGGTCAGCGGCATCGGTCTTCTGGCATCAATCTATTTCGATAGGCCATGGGGTCGCGGCGCTCGTATTTATCAAGCCATCTTTGCGTTAATGGTCGCACTTAATGCGATCGCGGGTGATCGGACGGTCCCGGTGATCTTGGCAATGGCGTTTGCCATCGTGTTATTGTGGGAGTGGCCGATAACGAAGGCGGCCCTGCATTGGAAGGCATGGGCGATCGGGCTGGCGACGCTTGCGATCATCTTCTTTATGAAGCCCTTCTATCTGGCCTACAAACGCGACCTGCCGTTTGGCAGGATGCTGACAGGCGGTTCTGATCCGATGGCTATGGTGGCCTCCTGGGAAGCCTTCGGCACTCATGAAAACATCGAAGGGCTGATTAGGAGTAGCACGACCTATCCATGGTGGAACACGGTTCGCGATACCTTGGCGCAACTGCTAATTCAGCCGTCGGCCTTCGGCTTCGACAGCACTGGGTTCAACACGGTGCTCCAGACCCAGATATTTTCACAGGCGTTGTACGGCTTGGCTGGTACATTCTGGGGGCAGGCGTGGGCGATTGGCGGTATTCCCGTTGTGATCGTATTTGGGTTGATCTATGGCGGAGCGTTGGTGGCGTTGCATCATGCTTCGCTCAAAAGTAAGGGTATGTGGTTCTTCTTCTGGATCATCCTCGGCAGCGTGATTGGGGTCTATGCGCACCGGAATGCCTTGGAGAATGTTCTTGCGCAGGCACGGCAGCCATTCGTCGGTTTCGTGACGATTCAGGTCTTGGTGTGGGTACTGCTCTTCGGGCGCTTCCATACCAGCATTCCGGCTGTTCCGATTGTGGGTCGAGACTACGGCAAATGAACTGACGTTGAGCGGCGCCTTGGGGGAGGCAAATGAATGGTGGAGCAGGTATATCTCGATCGGCAGCATGATCGTCTTGTATTCATCGACCAACCAGCCGACGAAGGATTCTGGGACGATCGTTGGGCGCAATCCCTAACAGCAACGGACATTCGGAAAAAGAGCGTCTTTGTCCAGCATGTTACCCGAAAGTATTTAAGCCCGCCTGATCGAGTGATTGATGCAGGCTGCGGTGTGGCAAACACAGTCTTTGGGCTCCATCACGCCGGGTTCGAGGCATACGGACTAGACTTTGCCCCCGTAACCATCGCTAGAATCAAGAAGCACGCCCCCGAACTTAATATCGTTCTCGGCGACGTGCGAGAAATGCCATTCGAGGATGCCTTTTTCGAAGGGGTGTGGTCCTTAGGGGTGATCGAACATTTCAAGGATGGTTACGCATCGATCATCGAGGAGGTACGCCGAGTGCTGAAACCTGGCGGACTCCTTTTCCTAACTGTCCCCAGCGTGTCGCCATTGAGGCGTCTAAAGATGCGGCTCGGTCGATACGAAGATGTGAGTGCCGCGGACATGGCTCGATTTTACCAATTTGCCTTCACCCCGAACGACACAATTAGAACGATCAGCGGGATGGGGTTCCGGCTTTTGGAAAGTCGGTCCAGGGGCGGATATCTGGGGTTGATGCGGGAAAGCAATTTGTTCAAGCGCCTGCTTGAACCATTGTATGAGAGCCGGTCGCGACCGATGGTGACCTTACGACGCGCGATCGACTTAGTGATCAGTCCAGTATCGTTTCACACAAAGCTGTTCGTCTTCAAAAAGAACTAGCTGAAACTGAATTTTCGAACTCCGACCTCAGTTACTTGTATCCAGCACGAGTTGTCGCGGCGCTTCGACTGAAGTCCTGTTGATCATTTCCGCAGCGTCAACGCGCCGAAGACTCATTCATTGATCTTTATCCTGACGGAGCTTCTCATCGATGTCTCTCAGGCTTTTGTTGTACGCTCGCGTCTCTCGCCGCACCCCTATCGTGGCAATAACTACCCACGCGATAGAGAAGGCGCCGATGAGGACTCCTAAAACTAAATGTCTTATGTCAGGCATATGTGCTTTTGCGCGTCCTAGGTGCGTCAATGACTTACCGAGCGCACGATTCTCTTGCCGATACTCAGAATTTTAAGTCTGTATCTGCCAACTTGGCGAATGATATCCAGAATCATAATCGCCCGCGCCAAGCCTAACCTCCACCCGGCGAACATACCAAAAATCAAAAACTGAACAACTGCCCGGAAGGGCGGAAAGGAAACACCATGGACCGCAACTTCGCGCGGGCGCTTGCGCTTGTTCTCAAATCGGAAGGCGGGTGGTCGGACCATCTGGCCGATCCTGGCGGCGCCACCATGAAGGGCGTGACGCTTGCCAGCTTCCGCCGCTATGTGAAGGCGGGCGCGACAAAGGCGGATCTGCGCGCGATCAGCGACGCGCAGGTCGCCACCGTCTATCGCCGCTTCTACTGGGACGCTGTGCTCGGCGCCGAGTTGCCCGATGGCGTCGATCACGCGGTATTCGATTTCGCCGTCAACAGCGGGCCTGGCCGGGCGGCCAAATATCTGCAGGCGGCCGTCGGCGTTGCGCAGGACGGCCGGATCGGACCGGTCACCGTCGCGGCGGCCAAGGCAAAGCCGGCCGGTGTGACCATCGATGCACTTTGCGATGCGCGGCTGGCGTTCCTGAAGCGGTTGCCGACATGGGCAACATTCGGGCGCGGCTGGTCGGATCGGGTCAGGTCGGTGCGGGTTCAGGCCCTGCTGATGTCGGCGCAGCGCCCCGCCGCACCGGTGACCGCGGCGGCGCCGCCCAGGGTCGAAACATCGGCCAATGGGGCGCCGTCGGTTCGTCTCGAGCAGCCGACGCCCGGCGGCAAGACGGCTGCCGTGGCCGGCCTCCTCGTTCTCATGGCCGGAGCGCTCGCGGCCGTCCGGCATCAGATCGCCGATTTTTTCGGAAGCCTGTTTCGATGACATGGTTCAACACCAATGCGCTGCACAATCTCCTCAACACGCTGATCGCCATCATCTGCGGCGGCGCGCTCGCCGGCTTTGACTGGACGCTGCTCGGCGTGAGCGACCGCACCGCCCTTCAGATCAGCGGCGCCATTGCCCTTGCCAAGATCATCATCAACGCGGTGCGTGACGGGCCGCGCGGCATGGTCGCGCCGGCCAAGGAGACATGAGATGGGAACACTCGCTTTCGCGCTGCTTGGCCAGGCCTGGCCGTATCTTCTGGCAATGGGCGCCGCGCTCGCCGGTGTCTGGACGGCCTACGCCAAGGGCAAGGCCAACCAGAAGGCCAGGCAGGATGCCGCCGACGCCGCGGCGCGCACCGAAGCCCAGGAGATCGACGATGCCGTCGCCGGCCGGGCGCCGGACGACAACAGAGGGAGGCTGGCCAGATGGTCAAAATCATAGCGCTCTCGCTCCTGCTGGCCGGCTGCACCACATCAGGCGGATCGTTCTGCGCGGCCGGGCATCCCATCCGGCCGACAAGGGCAGAGGCGGCGGCCCTTTCCGACGCGTCGGTGGCGGCGATCCTGGCTCACAACGAAAAGGGTCAGAAATTTTGCGGCTGGAGGCCATGATGAACGATCTTTTCGACCTGCTCGGCATCAAGGGACCGGTCGTGGCGGCGGGTCTCGCCGGCGGCGTTCTGCGCGCGCTGTCGCGGCATCGCTACAAGCTGCGCGAAATGGTGGCCTCGCCGATCTGCGGCGCGCTTGCGGCGGCTTATCTGACGCTGCC
>NZ_RZQP01000219.1:0-10669 GCF_003998165.1 Mesorhizobium sp. M7A.F.Ca.US.007.01.2.1
GATCCGCGAGCCCGGCGGCCGGAACTGGCGGACAACTAAGTCGGTGTCGTCGGGATCGAAATTCACGATCAACGTCACGCTTGGCAGCGGCGGCATTTCCGCCTAGCGGCAAAGGGCAAGGGGAGCTCGATGCAGAGAGTAGCGGCATGAGCAATGCAAACAGGGTGCTATGGTCCGAAGGGCTTTTCCTGCGGACCCAGCATTTCCAGCAGCAGGATCGCTTTTTCGAGGCGACGGTGCGCGGCGCGTTGCAGGCCGGGCAATTGCATACGTTCGGTTTCCAACAGCTGACGCTGGACCAGGCGTTGCTGGAAGCCGGCCAGATCTCGATCCTGTCCGCGCGGGGCATCTTTCCGGATGGGACACCTTTTTCCATCCCGGACATGATGGATGCGCCGCGACCGCTGCCGGTCACCCCTGACACGGGCGCCGGACCGGTGCTGATCGCCTTGCCGCTGGAGCCTCCGGGCGGTGTCGGCTTCGATCCGGCACACGCTGCCGCCTCGGGTGCGCGATATCATGGGCGGATCGTTTCGGTGCGTGACGCCGTCCAGGGCGGTTCAGACCCTGAAGAAATCGAAATTGCCCGGCCGCAGGCGCTGCTGCTCGCACCCGGCAAGTCGGTCGGTGGCTACACGGCCTTGCCGATAGCCGACCTCAAGGGGATTCGAGCCGATGGCGGCGTCTCCCTGGACGAGACCTTCCTGCCACCGACCTTGGTTACGGGCGCCGTGGCCTGGTACCGGCAATTGCTGCTGGAAGTTGTCACCGGCCTCGACCAGATCGCCGAGGCGCATGGCAAGATGGTCATGGGCGGACCTGGGCGCAGCGTCGAAGATTTGCTGATGCTCAATCTCGCCAATGCGGCACGTCCGCGGCTGGCCCACATGCTGGCTCAGGATGTGTTCCATCCAGCCGAGCTTTACCTGGAACTTGCCGGTCTCGCCGGTTCGATGGCGACCTACGGATCGAGCGCGCGGCGGCTGGGCGAGTTGCCCGCCTACGATCACATGGCGCCTGGCCCCGCCTATTCGGCGCTGGCGGATGCGCTGCGCTCGCTCATCCTCAGCCTGCGTTACATCGAGCCGAAATCGCGTGCGCTGCCTGTCATGCGGCATTCGACCAATGTCTGGAAGATCCGTATCGACAATCCGAAGCTGCTGGTGGCCAGCCGGATCGTCATCCGGGTCGGTTCGGAGTTGTCGGAAGACGCGCTGCGCAAGATATTCGTCAATCAGGCAACCGTCGGCTCGGCCGACCAGTTCGAGGGCCTGTGGAAATCGCGCTTGCCCGGCATTCCGCTGAAACCGCTTCATTCCCAGCCGCGCGAGATTCCTTACGATGGCGATCGGTTATGTCTGGAACTGGACCAGAAAAGTGAGCACTGGGCGTCGCTGCTCGACGCTCCCGGCTTCGTCATCGGCGTTTCGGGCGTGTTGCCAAGCGAGCCGCAGGTGGACTGCTATTCGGTGAACAGGTGAGATCATGAGCCGCGATGATCCGTTCGGACTGTCGGAGGATCGCGAACGCACCCGCATTCGATTGACCGGCGCGCCGATGCCGCGGCCGATGGCGCCACCTTTGCCGAGCGCGTCGGTAAAGCGCTCCCGCACCCATCCGAACGCACTCGTCAACGCATTTGCGCCCTTGCTCGAATTCGGTCCCGAGCTTGAAAGTGCGCTGCCGCCGGACAATCCGGAAGCATTGCGTACCCGATTGCTCGAAGAACTGGTCCGGGCACGCGACACGGCTATGTCGGTCGGATCCTCAATGGAGCGCGCCGACCAGGCGGCCTGGGTGGTGGCGGCGTTGCTCGACGATCTGGCCCTGAACACGCCATGGGGCGGCGCCAGCGCCTGGCCGCGGCAGCCGCTTGTGGTCATGCTGCGCGGCGATGTCGATGCCGGCACGCAGTTCTTCACCCGTCTCGACGAACTCGAGCGCCATCCCAACCGTGATCGCGAATTGCTGGAACTGCAGTATCAATGCATGGCGCTTGGCTTTCGTGGCAAATATCGCGTGTCGGCCCGATCCGGCGACCGCTCGCTCAATGCCGTTCGCGTGGCGGCGGCACGCTTCCTACGCGATGCCGACGCCGAAGGCGCGCCACTGTCGCCAAACTGGAAAGGCGTGATCGCATCTGACGAGCCGCAGCGCTTCATCGTTCCGATCTGGGTCATGGCGCTCGGTGCGGCGGTTGCAGCCATGACAATCCATGTCGGGCTCTCGATGGCACTGAGCAGCCAGGCGGTCGAGCTCTCCGCACTTGTTCGCGCGCTGCCGCCGCCCGCGCGCGGCGACATCACCCGCACGTCGCCCAAAGTCGATGCCCCGCCGCCGGAGAAGGTGGATTTTGCGCTGTTGCCGGAATTTCAGGCCGGGGCGCCCGCCGACCTCAAATCCGCCCTCAGCGGCACCGAAAGCGTTTCGCTGGCCAAGCTGACGATCCAGGCCTCCAATCCCGAACTGTTCCAGTCGTCACGGCCACAACTGACCGAAGGCTTCGAGCCCCTGATCGGGTCGCTCGCCAAGGTGATCCTCGCCAACCAGGAGCTGATCGGAAACATCACCGTCGTCGGTCATACCGACAGCGTTCCCCTGCAAAAGACCAATCCGCTGTCGACCAACCAGCGACTGTCGGAGGCTCGCGCCCAGACGATTGCCGACATGCTGGTCCAGAACGGAGTGCCGCGGGATCGCGTCCATTCCGAGGGCCGCGCGGCCACCGATCCAGTCGCCACCGACAGCACGCGCGAGGGGCGGGCCTTGAACCGCCGCGTCGAGGTGCTTGTCGAAAAGAGGCTGTGAGATGTTCATCCTGCGCTTCCTTTGGGCTGTCCTGACATCACGCTGGCTATGGACGCTGATCGGCCTCACGCTGCTTTCCCTGGTCATCTGGGTGTTCGGTCCGATCGTCAGGGTCGGTCCCTATGAACCGTTCGCCTCTGATAACGTGCGCATCGTCATCATTGCGCTGCTGGTCATCTTCTGGCTGATCTGGCTGATCGTCGCCCAGCGCCGGGCGATCCGCGCCAACCGTATGTTCGTCGCCGAGATTGCCGCGCCGGTGGTGGAAAAGCCGCTCAGACCCGGCGAAGAGAATGTCGCGGCCGTCGGTGCCAAGTTCGCCGAGGTGATGGCCGAACTGAAGCGCCGCAAGCTGGGCGGACGAAAGTTTCTGCGCGAAATGCCATGGTATGTGATCGTCGGGCCGCCGGCCACCGGCAAGACCACGGCCTTGCGGCAGTCCGGGCTGAATTTTCCGATCGACCTCACCGACGACCTGCAGGGGGTCGGCGGCACGCGCAACTGCGACTGGTTCTTTTCAGAACATGCGGTTCTGATCGACACGGCCGGCCGTTATGTCCAGCAGGAGAGCCAGCCCGATGTGGACGCGGTTGAATGGCTGGGCTTCCTCGACCTGTTGAAAAAGCACCGCGGACGCCGCGCGCTGAATGGCGTAATCGTCGCGCTTTCGATCGACGTGCTTTGGGAGGGCGATGAAGCCATCAAGGCGCACGGCCGCAAGATCCGCCGCCGGTTGGCCGAACTCAACGACCGGCTCGAAATCCGCCTTCCGGTCTATCTGATGCTGACCAAGGCCGATCTGATCAAGGGCTTCGAGGCTTTCTTCGGCGGCTTGTCCACGGCTTCGCGCGAGCAGGTATGGGGGACCACCTTCGCGCTGGAAGCGCGTGTCGATGCCAAGACCATTGAACGGGAAATTTCCGCGCTGGCGACGGAACTTGAGCGGAGGCTGGTGCCGCGGCTGGAAGATGAGGACAAACTCGCCGCCCGTGCCGAGATTTTCCGCTTTCCCGCCCAACTGGCAAGCCTGTCCGAACCGATACAGGTGCTGGTCGAGGCAATGTTCGGCGAAAGCCGGTATGAAGAGGTCGCCTGGCTGCGCGGGCTCTATCTGACATCGGCGACGCAGGAAGGAGCGCCCATCGACCGGCTGACCGCGGCGCTGTCTTCGTCCTTCGGCCTGCCGCCGCGACGGGCGCTGCCCGCACCAAGGGTCGAAAAACGCAGCTTCTTCCTGAAGAACCTGCTGACCGAAGTCATCTTCAAGGAAGCGGGCCTCGGCACGTTCGATCCGCTGGCGCAACGGCGCCGCGCCTGGATCTGGCGGGGTGCGGCAGCCGCTTGCGCGGCGGCGGCATTGTTGGCCGGCGGGTTGTTCACCTGGTCCTATTTTGACAACCGCAACGCGATAACGGCCCAGGCAGGCCAGTTCGAAGCGCTGCAGACGCCGCTGACCTCCGTCGCTGCAACGCCGGCATCGGTGGAGCAGCCCGCCATGGACGGCGCGCTCGGTGCGATGGACGCGGTCGCAACCGCCCGGACAGCACCGCCTGGCGCCGCACAGGATCTGCTGGGACCATCGGCCTCCGCGGAAATGGTGCGGGCGCAGACCGACACGTACGATCATGCCCTGCGCAATGTTCTTGAGCCGCGCATGATCGCCTTGCTCGAAGCGACGATGTGGCGGCAAATCCGCGACCCGGATTTCATGCTCGGAGCGCTGAAAACCTATCGCATGATGACGGGCCTGTCTCAGATGGATCCCGATTACGCCCAAGACTGGTGGGCGAACAGCTTGCCCGAATTCGCGGCCGCGGCACCATTTCCGACCGCCGATGCCGAAGAGCATCAGCTTGCCGCCATCCGCCGGATGACGGTCGACGAGAGCTATGTCGCGCCCGACCAGGCCCTGGTTGCCGAAGCGCTGAAAACGGTGTGCACCATTTCGTTGCCGGCGCGCGCCTACAAACAGTTGCTGGCCGATCCGGCAGTGGCCGGGCTCAAGGAGTGGGTCCCGGCGAATTTCGCCGGCCCAAACGGCGGCAAGGTGTTTGCGCGGCGTTCCGCCAAGACGCTTCGCGTCGGCATTTCCGGCGCCTTCACCTATGCCGGCTTCCACGACGTCATTCTCGATCGCATCGACGATGTCGCCGCACAGGCCGCGCTCGATCGTGCCGTTTTCGCTGGCGGCTGCTCAGAGAACTCCGAAACCTCGGTCTCGGCGCTGTCCGAGGATATTCTGAAGCTCTACTATGACGACTATATCGCGCAATGGGACAGCTTCCTGCGCGACATGAGGCTCGCGCCATTGACCGATCTCATCGTCGCCAGTGAGAACCTCAAGGATCTTTCGAGCGCCGATTCCGCGCTGAAACGCCTGCTGACGGCAGTGGTGCAAGAGACGGAGCTCACCCGTTCGGATGACGCGCCCGCCGGAGATGACAAGGCGGCAGCCAAAGGCGGCTCGAAACTGCTCGGCAAACTGGGCAAGCTTGGCAAGATAGTGAAAACAGGGGCAAAACTGTTGCCACGGGCGGGTTCGGCCAGCGAGGTGGACCTGACCGGCAATCTTGTGGCCGAGCATTTCAAACCACTCAAGAGCACCATTGCCGAGGTCGATGGCCAGCCGCCGGCACTGGATGCTGCGGTCGTCGCGCTGACCGCACTTTCCAACGTGCTGCAGACGGTCACCGCGAACCCCAATCCGCAGGATGCCATCAAGAAGCAGGGCGGCCTTGCCGAACTGACGGGAGCGGTCGCCCGGCAGGCACAGATCCTGCCCGACCCTATCAGCAGTTGGCTGGGCGGGATTGCCGGCGACACCAGCAATTTGACTCAGAAGGCGGTCACTTCGGAGCTCAACGCCATCTGGCGGGCCGATATCCTGCCTTTCTGCCAGGCGGCGCTGAACGACCGCTATCCGTTCAGCGCCGAGAGCGCGGTGGACGTCAACGTGCGGGATTTCGCAAGGCTGTTCGGACCGGCCGGGCTGATCGACGGTTTCATCAACGACCACCTGATCAACTATGTCGACATGACCAGCCAGCCGTGGAAGTGGCGCGCCGATTTCGGCCTTGACGGTTCGGCCTTGGCGGCATTCGAGCAGGCCAGGCATATCCGCGACGATCTGTTTGCGGGCGGCAGCGGACCCGTGATGAGCTTCACGCTTGAACCGAAGGACCTGTCTCCCAACGTCACGCGCGTCACGCTCAATCTCGATGGCCAGAGCCTCGTCTACTACAACAACGCAACGCGGCCGCAACCCATGACATGGCCCGGAAAGGACGGCACGGGCGTCATCTCGCTCGCCTTCCAGCCGATCGACGGATCGCCTGAAATAATGCTCAACGAAACCGGCAGTTGGGCGTGGCTGAGGATGCTCCGCAGTGGCCGTTTCGCCAGCACTTCGCTGACCGACGTCTACAGCCTGCGTCTGGGCACGAAAGGCATGTACGCCGACTTCGAGCTCAAGGCCGCCAGCGTCGAAAATCCGTACAACCTCGAAATGTTCAAGAAGTTCACATGTCCGCCGCAGATATGACCTTGCCCGGCTTTTACGGCAAAATGCCTGCCACCGGCGATTTCGTGACGCGGCGGCTGACGGGGGATTTTGTCCGCGTCTGGGACCGCTGGCTTGCGCAACATCTTGTCCCGCTGATGGGCTCGGAATTTTGGCCAAGCACAACCGCGCTCCGCTTCCTGGCAGGCCCGGCTTCCTTCGGCGCATCGGCCGGCATCATTTTGCAGAGTGCCGACAGAGTTGGCAGGCAGTTTCCTTTGACCATTGTTGCGCAGCTTGCTGAAGCCCCTGTTCGGCTGACTGAGGCCGAGGCGTGGTTTTCCAGCATCGAAGAGACCGCCTTCGCCGCTCAGCGCGGCGATCTGACGCCCGACGGATTGGATGCCGCGCTGGGCGCCCTGCCCGTGCCGACTGTCGAGCCGGGCGACGAGGCCATCAGCGGCATGGTGATTTGGACCACCCGTTCGGATATTTTCGACATCGACCCGCAATCGCCGCAGGCGACGCTGGAACAGATCTTTGCCGCCAGTTGGGAGACTAGCTGATGCAGATCTGGAACCAGACCGGCTTTGCGCATGAATTCACCATGGGCATGGACAAGGAAGCTCGTGAGTACATCGTCGTTGTCGTCAAGGGTACTTACGATTTCCCTACGGAGCCGGGCGGGCCTGTGCGCAAGTCGACCGAGCAGGTGCCGCTGGTCATGGCCGACACCCAGACCGGTGTGCCCGGCTATTCGGCGACGCTGTGGGAAACAGACTTCGCCTTCCGCAAGCCGCGCTGCGATGTGATCGCCAATGGCTTTGCCTACGCACCGGGTGGGCGTCCCGCCGAGCGCGTACCGGTCGGCATCAAGGTGGGCAATTGGTCGAAACTCTTCGAGGTCGTCGGTCACCGCGAATGGCGCTCCATCGGCCCGCTCTTTGCCGCCACGTCGCCGCAACCCTTCCTCAAACTGCCGATCTCCTATGACGTCGCCTGGGGCGGCGTCGACAAGCTGGACCCCGAGGACCCCGCCAGCTACAAATACAACCCGGTCGGAACCGGCTGGTCGCGGACCAGAAACCAACGGCTCATTCCCGGCTTGCGACTGCCGAATACGCAAGCTGTCGGCGAGGATATCCGCACGCCGTTCGGCGACTACAAGCCGATGAGTTTCGGGCCAATGGGCCGTGGCTGGCCGGGACGCATCGAATACGGCGGCACTTACGACCAGAATTGGATCGACAATATTTTTCCGTTCCTGCCGCCCGATTTCGACGAGCGCTATTTCCAGATGGCGCCGCCGGACCAGCAGACCGACCACCCAAGGGGCGGAGAGGACGTGCAGTTGATAAACCTGACGCCGGCCGGCCGCGAGAGCTTCCGATTACCGCCGGCGGCGCTGCCGGTGACCTTTTTCAAGGGCCAGAAGAAAGCGTTCGAGGGCCAGCTTCTGCCCGACACTGTACTGTTCGATCCCGAGAACCGCCGCTTCTCGTTGCTCTGGCGCGTGTCGCAACGCATCCACCGAACCATCCTTGATTTCACCGAGTGCTGGGTCGGCCCGCCGACGGAATCCATGCTGCGGGCGCGCGCCACCGGCCGCAGCTATGTCCGGGCCACCGGCACAGCGCCGAAAGAAGAGGCCGAGGACGCATGAGCGCCGCGATCGATATCATCTCGGTCGGCATGGTGACCGCGGTAGGACTCGACGCGCCGTCTGCCTGCGCTGCGATGCGCGCGCGACTCGACGGTTTCCAGGAAACCGGTTTCATAGGGCGGGGCGGGGCGCCGCAGATAGGCGCACCTGTTCTGCTGCCGCGCAACTGGATCGGCGAAAAGCGCATGGCGCACCTTGCAGCCGGCGCTATTTGCGAAGCCTTTGAAAGTAGACCCGAGGCGCGAGGTCAAACGGCATTAATCTTATGCCTAGCCGAAGACAATCGCCCAGGCCGCCCGATCCGCGATCCTCTACGGCTGTTGAGGAGAATCGCCGAGATGGTCGAAGTCGCCCCTCATTCCCGCTCGCGCGTGATAGCGCATGGCCGTCCGTCCGGACACGTCGCGCTTGAACATACACGGAAATTTCTCGCGTCGGACGAGTTGCCCTATGTCATGATCGTCGGCGTTGACAGCTATCTTAGCACAGATGCCATTTCGCATTATGGTGGCCAGTCGCGTCTGCTTAGCCCGGACAATCCGAATGGCTTCATACCAGGCGAAGCAGCAGCAGCCGTGTTGTGTGCGCGCGGCAACAAAGGCGGCTTTCGACTTAGGGGTTTGGGATTGGCCCGCGAGAAGGCTTTCATCTACAATCGAGAAGATTTGCCGTTGCGGGGCGATGGCCTCGCTGAAGCCTATAGGATTGCCTTGAAAGAGACAGGGATCGATCTGGGTCTGATCGGATACCGCATATCGGACCTGATTGGCGAGCAGTATTGGTTCAAGCAAAACGCCTTTGCAGCACAACGTGTGCAGCGCGTCCGCAACGAATTCCAGGACCTTTGGTCACCGGGGGAATCCTTGGGCAATGTGGGGGCGGCAGTCGTTCCGATCATGTTGGGAATGGCACATACCGCAGCCCGCAAGGGCTATGCGGCCGGCAATCCGGTACTGATAGACGCATCCAATGATTCTGGTGCCTGCGGGGCCGCAGTCTTCCTGGCAAGAGCGGCCTGATGTCGGATGTATTTGCAAACGGCCTTGAGATTTCAGGAAAGTCGGTCGACGCAAAGACGATCGCGGCTTTTCCCGACGTTTGCTTCACGCCGCCTGAAAACCCCGCAACGCCGCCCGGCGTTCCGATTCCCTATCCCAGTTTCGGCATGGCTTCCGATACGGAAGATGGTACTGGAACGGTCAAAATCGGCGGCAAGACGGTCAACATCAAGAACAAGTCGGATTTGTCGAAAACCAGCGGCACGGAAGCCGGCTGCGCCGCCAAGAAGGGAGTAATCACTTCGAAGAACACTGGTAAGGAGTTCTTCAAGTCATGGTCGCCGAACGTAAAATTCGACGGCGAACCAGTCATTCGCATGACGGATCTCGCCACCAACAACCACGCTTCCGATCCGCCGAACGCGCCGCCTTGGCCACATATTGCCGGCGTCAATCCGGCAACAGCGTCGTGCGCCGAGATACTGGCCGCTCTCGGGCTCAAGTTTCACAAGCATGAAGACAGCCCCTGCGAGGCTGAAGATCGTGCCGGAGGATCGAACAAGGCTACATTCGAGCAGTCCGACCACATCATCCAGACGGCCTGCTTCACTGATGGTCGCCTCGGTGAGGCTATCCCGACCGCAGGGCCGAACAAAGCCTACGACATCAACAAGGCGCCCTGCGTATGTCTGAAAGATGCAAGTCGACGGAGCACTGAACACGGCGAAAAATCGGCATCGCAGCGGCAATCCAAGCGTGACTGGGTTGCCAAGCGGAAAGCGGACGCGAATTGGAATCCTACCTACAAAGATGCACGGGAGGACAATCTCGATGCGATGAAGGATGCCCTCAAACCACGAATCGACGACGGTCCAAATGGCGAGGAGCATCCTGCCGTGGGTTGCTTGCGCGTCGAGTGCGACAAATATTTCAAGGATGAACTGGGGATGGATGACGATACCCCAGTGAAAATTCCGCATAAGTCCTACGCCGCGCCTGCCGATCCCGGCGCTGCAGGCATCAGTTAAGAGGACGACAATGACCGAATTTTTCGCAAGCTGTGACTGCGCATCGCCGGAATATCAGGAATCGCTGCTCGCGCTGGTCGTGCAGACCGATTCTGAGGACTATTGGTCGAAGATCTTTCGGGTAACCAATCTTCTCGGTGCTGGGACCACGCCCAACAGGGCGAAGATTCTGGAGTTGCACACCTGGCTTACTCATTTCTGGAGGAGCGACAAGGGCATTCTCTACATCGCCGACGATTCGGGCGAGGTGCACGAGTCCGCCGAATCCGGGTTGACTTCGCGGATCGTGTCGGAGGGACGGGCCATCACCTTTGTCTGGGGCCTTTCGGACCAAGAAGTCTACGCTGTCGGCGATGCAGGCGTAGTCTTTCTCTGGAACGGCAAAACCTGGACGGCGATCTCCGATCCGCTCGGCGACCGTCTCTACGGTGCATCAAAGGCAGCCGACGGATCGCTCTACGTCTGTGGTCAAGCCGGTCACTTCTGGCGAAGGACCGACTCGCGTTGGCAGCGCATCGAATTGCCTACCAACCGGCGCCTGACAGCAACGTTTGCCACGCCGGACTCGACCGTATGGGTGTGTGGCGAAGGAGGAGCGCTCTTCCGTGGCCGCGGCGATGATTGGGAAGAACTGCGGCTGACCGAAACCAACCTGCATGGGATATGCCTGTTC